>CALNAL010000264.1 GCA_937874445.1 uncultured Acetobacteraceae bacterium
TACACCTAAGCCTTCGTCGGCAGCGTCAGATGTGTATAAGAGACAGCTGAAGAGCCTGGGCGGGGCGGCCCTGCTGGAACGCGCCGGCATCGACCCCGTCCGGCGCGCCGAGACGCTCGCGGTGGCCGAGTTCGACCGGCTGGCGCGGCTGATCGACACCGCGCCGCGCTGAGGACGGCAGCGGGAAAGGCGTTCCTCTTTCGGGAAGGAGGGGCTGCCCTTCCCTCCCGGCGAAAAGCCCGGAGCGCCCCTCAGTCGAGATCCCGGCCGTTGGTGGCGATGACCTTGCGGTACCAGGCGAAGGATTTCTTCCGGATGCGCCGGAAGGTTCCCTGTCCCTCGTCGTCGCAATCGACGTAGATGAAGCCGTAGCGTTTGCTCATCTGGCCGGTCGAGAGGCTGACGATGTCGATGCAGCCCCACGGGGTGTAGCCCATCACCTCCGCACCTCCCTCGATGGCGGCGCCGATGGCGCGGATGTGCGCGCGGAAGTAGGCGATGCGGGCATCGTCGTCGATCCGCCCCGCGCCATCGGGGGTGTCGCGCATGCCGAGGCCGTTCTCGACGATGAACAGAGGCTTGCGATAGCGGTCCGCCAGGTCGAGCAGCGCGATCGTCAATCCGGTGGGATCGACCTGCCATCCCCATTCGCTGGTGGGCAGATGGGGATTCTTCACCCCGGTGGTCAGATTGCCGCCCACCTTCTCGCGCGCGGCCGCGTTGCGGCTGACCACCATCGACATGTAGTAGCTGAAGGAAACGAAATCGACGCAGTGCCGGCTGATGATCTCCTCGTCGCCGCGCGCCATTTCCGGTCCGTTTCCGGAACGTTCCCAGGACCGGCGCAGGTGAGCAGGATAGGCGCCGAAGACCTGGACATCGGAATAGACGAGGTTGTCGCGATTTTCCGCAAGTGCCAACAGGCAATCCTCGGGGGCGCAGGTTTCGGGATAGGTCAATCGCCGCGTGACCATGCATCCCATCTGCGCGCCGGGGATGATCTCGCGCATCTGCCGCGTGGCCAGCGCACTCGCCACGAACTGGTGGTGCAGCGCCTGCCACAGCATCCTTTCCTGCTGCCCCGGCGGGATGCGGTCGAGCAGGACTCCCATGGTGCTGAACGGATGGCGGAAGGCGCTGTCGATCTCGTTGAAGGTCAGCCAATAGCGCACGAGGCCGCGGTAGCGACGGAAGACCGTCTCGCTGAAGCGCAGGAAATGATCGATGACCTCGCGCCCGCACCAGCCGTTGCAGAGATCGGTCAGATGCAGCGGCATCTCGTAATGGTGCAGCGTGACCAGCGGCTCGATGCCGCGCCGGTGCATCTCGCGAAAGAGATTCTCGTAGAAGAGAAGCCCCTTCTCGTTCGGCTGCTCCTCGACCCCGTTGGGGAAGATGCGCGCCCACTGGATCGAGACGCGCAGGACCTTGAAGCCCATCTCGGCCATGAGGTCGAGATCCTCCACGTAGCGATGATAGAAATCGTTGCCGTGGCGCTTGGGATAGAGCGCGGTATCGGTGCTGTGCCGCGCCGCCTCGACATCGGCGCTGCTGACCGCATGCAGCGCCTGATAGTCCTTCACATCGACATCGGGTTTGCGACGGACGCAGTCGGCAACGGTCAATCCCTTGCCGTCTTCGTTCCAGGCCCCCTCGGCCTGGTTGGCGGCGATGGCACCGCCCCAGAGGAATGTCTCGGGAAAGATGAAGTTTGACAAAGGAGGCTCCGAATGTTTGCGGTTCAGGAGGGGCGCGCGATCAGGGCCCGGGTGGGGCATCCGGCGCGACAGGGCCGTCCTCGTCGATGCCGAAGATGTAGGTCAGCAGCGCGGAGAGCACGAAGCTGGCGGTGATGCCGATCAGATAGTAGACGAAGGTCTCTCCGAAAAAGGCCGGCAGGGTAATCAACGAGGGGAAGATGTAGGCGTAGGCCTTCACCGTCATGGTGCCCATGAACGCGCCCGCCACGCCGCCGCCGATCGTCGCGGCCAGCAGCGGGCGGCGATAACGGATCGAGATGCCGTAGACGATCGGCTCGGTGATCCCGCCGAGAAGCATGGGCAGCATGCAGGAGAGGGCGAAGGTCTTGTTCTTCTTCTGGCGCATGCGCAGGAACGCCCCGAACGCCGCACCGCCCTGGGCGAAGGTGGCGCAGGCGATGGGGGGACGGATGACGTCGAAGCCGAAACTGGCAAAATTGTTGAGCATGATCGGCACCACCGATCCATGCACGCCCAGGATGACGAGATAGGTCCATCCCGCGCCCACCACGGCACCGAACAGCAGGCCGGACGTATTGCTGAGGAACGTCACCGCCTTGGCGACGATGAGGGCCACATAGATCCCGAACGGGCCGATCACCATGGCGGTCAGCGGCACCATGATCAGCAGCGACAGCATCGGCACGACGAAAAGGGTCAGGTTGGCCGGGACATATTTCTCAAGCCGCCGATAGAGCCAGGAATAGACCAGCGTCGAAGCCACCGCCGGCACCAGCGTCGAGGCATAGTTCATCATCACCACGGGCAGGCCGAGGAAATAGACGACATCTCCCTGGGTCTTCATGAGCGAGGTGAAGTTCGGTTCCATCAGCGCACCGACGATGATCAGCGCATTGACGGGAGGCACCTCCATGGCCCGCGCGGTGGAATAGGCAAACAGCAGCGGCATGAAGAAGAATGTCGAGTTTGAAGCCGCCATCAGGATCTTTGCCGTTGCCGATGCCGGATCGAGCCAGCCCAGCCCCGCGGCACCGAGCACGACGATGATGGCCTTCAGCATGCCTGCGCCGGCCATGGCCGGGATCACCGGGAAGACGATGGCCTGGATCAAAGCCAGAATCCTCTCCTTCCGGCTTCCGACCTTCTTCTCCTCCGCCGCCTTCTCCTCTGCCGCGGGAGCACCGCCCGCCGGCAGGATCGCGGCGATCTCGCGGTAGAGATCGGGAACCTTGGGGCCGATGACGACCTGGAACTGGCCGTTGGATTCGACGACGGTCAACACCCCGTCGCGGTGCTTCAGGGCGTCGCGATCCGCCCGGGTGTCATCGACGAGACGGAAGCGCAGGCGGGTCGCGCAATGCGAGACCGACTTGACGTTTCCGCTGCCGCCGACCAGCCGCACGATGTCACGCGCGAGCAGATCGAAGGAATCGCTCATGGAAAAACGCTCCTGTTCTGGCCGGCACTTTCGGGCATTGCCTTTCTCCCGGCACACAGCCTCCCACGCACGCGCGGGAGGCCCGCGCGCCCGGAGACGGCATTCATGGAGGGGGTCGAAAACTCAGGAGGCGGCGGGGGCTCCGCCGTTCCCGCCGGTCATGCGTTGGATATGCAGGGCGAGATAGATCGTTTCGTCATCGCTGATGTTCCATCCCATTTCTTGGACGAGGTAGCGGGCGATACGTCCGGCGCAGGCATAGGCGCGCGGATCATCGTCGCGGAAGCTGCGGGCGATCTCGGCGATCAGCGGCACCGTGCGCCGTCCGCTCAAATGGCCGAGGAAGAGGTAGCGCAGATGCGCGGCAAAACGGGCCCGGGCCAGGGTATCGGCCGACGTGGAAGCGACGCCGTATTCCGTCTCGATCAGGGCGAGGATCTCGCGGATCAGCCGGGCGGATCGCACGGCCTCGCCGATTTCTCCGCCTGCCGCCTGGGCATTGACGAAATGCAGCGCCAGCGCGATCGCCTCCACCTCCGGCAGCCGCACGCCGGTGCGTCTCTCGATCAGTCCGAGGGCGGCCACGCCGAGCATCACCTCCCGCTCATAGAGAAGCCGCACCTCCCACTCCCAGGGATTGTCGAAGACGGCACCGGAACGGCAGCGCGTGATCGCGAGCGAGATATGGTCGGCCAGCGCGATCAGCACGCGACGTTCGAGGGAGAGGCGGAACCGCTCGCCCTGGGAGAGGATCTCCTCGGCAACAGCGATGTGTTCTCGCGGGATTCCCGCGACCATCCGGGCAAACTCTTCGGGACGGTCGGAGGGTTCGGGCACGAACCGGCGCTCGACCAGGGCCGGGTCGAGCGCATCGCCGGGGCGCGCCTGGAAGGCGATGCCGCGCCCCTGGACGACGATCTCGCGTCCCTTCTCGTCGCGAACCAGGGCGACGCTGTTGTTGAAGATTCTGAGCACCCGCATGGCTGGAAACATCTCGGACGCTTCTTCCGGCTGCTCTCGTGCCGCCGCATGCGCCCTACCGACAGTCCTCCCTGTGGTTTGCGCTGAGCACAAAAAAAACCTGAACCCTGCCGTCTCCGGCGCGATTCAGGTTTTGCCCGCATCAGCGGTTGCAATCCAACGAATACCGTAAATGGCTTGCAGCTGCCACGCAACCCCGAACCACACGGCGGCGTGTTTTTTCACGCCCCCTCGGCTTGACGCCGCCTGACCCCGGCCCTAGCCTTTTTCACGGAAGGCGGCGCCAGCGTCGCCAATCGGGATTGTCACCGCGCGTGCGGGCAAAACCCGGGCTCATCCCTTGCGGGAGGAGCCCGGTTTTTTGTGTCCGCGATGCGCCACGACCAAGCGCCGGGCGCAGGCCCGCGAAAGGAACGCCATGAACGAGCCTCCATTCCCGGATGGTTTCCTCTGGGGCGGCGCCATCGCCGCCAACCAGGCCGAAGGCGCGTGGGACGAAGGCGGCAAGGGCGTGGCCGTCACCGACGTGATGCCTTCGGGGATCGCGCACGACATCGCGGATTTCACGCCCGATCCAGGAAAATACTACCCCTCCCACCAGGCGATCGATTTCTACCACCGCTTCCGCGAGGATATCGCCCTGTTCGCCGAGATGGGGTTCAAGTGCTTCCGAACGTCCATCGCCTGGAGCCGCATCTTCCCCCGCGGCGACGAGGAGACCCCCAACGAGGCGGGGCTCGCCTTCTACGACGAACTCTTCGACACGCTGCACGCCCACGGCATCGCGCCGATCGTTACGCTGTCGCACTACGAGACCCCGCTGCACCTCGTCGATGCCTATGGCGGCTGGTCCAACCGGGCCCTGATCGGTTTCTTCGAGCGCTACGCACGGGTGGTCCTGGCGCGCTACAGCGCGAAGGTGCGCTGGTGGATGGGCTTCAACGAGATCAACAACATCCACAACCATCCGCTCTCGGCGGCGGGGCTGCGCTTCGCCGCGGATACCCCGCCCGCGGCGCGGGTGCGGCGGATCTATCAGGCCTCGCACAACATGTTCGTCGCCTCCGCGCTGGCGGCGAAGGCCTGCCGCGAGATGGTCCCCGAAGGACGGATGGGCGCGATGCTGTCGCTGAGCGGCCTCTATCCCAACAGCTGCGCGCCGGAGGACGTGTTCGCCACGGCCCAGTTGCGCCGCCGCTCGCTGTTCTTCTCCGACGTGCTGCTGCGCGGGGCCTATCCCGCCTATTCAAAACGTATCTTTAACGAGTTCGACGTCCACCTCGACATCGCGCCCGGCGATCTCGATCTCATCGCGCGACATCCCTGCGACTACCTCGGCTTCAGCTACTACCGCACGACGACATTCCGGGCCGGTATGCCGATTCTCGGCAGCACCGGCGGGATTCTCGGAATCGACAACCCGAACCTTCCGAAAACGGAATGGGGATGGCAGATCGATCCGCTCGGATTCCGCTACGTCTGCAACGAGCTGGCGGACCGCTACGGCAAGCCGCTCTTCGTCGTGGAGAACGGCTGCGGCCTCAACGACGAGCCTGCGCCCGACGGCAGCATCGACGACAGGGGCCGCATCGCCTATCTCGACCAGCATCTGCGTGCGCTGGCCGAGGCGATCGCGGACGGCTGCGACATCCTCGGATACACCTGGTGGGGGCCGATCGACATCGTCAGCGCCGGCACGGGCGAGATGCGCAAGCGCTACGGGTTCATCTACGTCGACAAGGACAATGCCGGACACGGCACGCTGGAGCGGCGGCGCAAGGCGAGCTTCTTCCGCTACCGCGACGTGATCCGCAGCAATGGCGCCGCCGTCTTCGAGGAATGATCCCCGACCCCGCCACGCGCGGGGCCGGACGGCACGACACGCGACGAATCCCCTGGCCCGATCAAGAAGCAATCCTTATGCACATCACTCTGCTTTCCCCGTTTTCCGGACGCGCGGTGCCTCTGTCCAGCGTCCCCGACCCCGTTTTCGCCGGGAGCGTGCTCGGCGACGGCCTCGCGGTGGACCCCTGCGTGGGGGAACTGCGTGCGCCCTGCGACGGGGTCGTCGTCGCACCGCACGCCTCCGGCCATGCCCTGACCGTGCGCAGCCCCGAGGGGATGGAACTCCTCATGCATATTGGAATCGAAACGGTTTCCCTGCACGGCGCCGGCTTCTCGCTGCTGGTCGCGGACGGGGAAAACGTGCGGGCGGGGCAATGCCTGGTCCGCTTCGATCTCGCCGCCATCCGCCCGCGGGTGCCCTCGCTGGTGTCCATGATGCTGGTGGCCAACGGGGACGCCTTCGCGGTCGAATCGGTCACACGTGACGGGAACGTCGCTTTCGGCGAATCCGTGCTGACGGCGGCCTCCCTCCGATAGTCCTCCGGCGCACAGGCGTCACCGCTCCGGCTGGGGGCGGAACCAGCGATGGAGCGGGTCCCAGGCAAAGACCTCCGGGAACGCGGGGCTCCCCGGCGCCGGGCGCGCGGAGGCCTGCCCCTCGGGCGGCGGACTCCCGGGCGCCATCTGGCGGCGCACCGCGACGCGGGTGGGGAAGCCCTCCCGCCAGCCACCGAAGCCCAGCTCCACCCGATACGGAGGGTCCAGCGGAAAGCGCGTGGCGATCTCGCCGATCAGGTTGGAGTGCGTGTCCACCAGGTAGAGGGAGGGCGGCGCGATCAGCCCGTGGACGGAGAAATAGCCGAGGATCCGCCCCCGCGCCTCCGCCGCGGCCGCGATGGCGAGGTCGATGCGGGGGGTCATGACCGTCAGCGCCACGCGGCCCTGGGGGGAAACCACCGGGCAGAGCTGGACGAAGTGCCAATACTCCCGCCACGCCGGCGGCAGGGTGCGCAGCATCTGCGTCGGGCTGGGGGCGCAACGCGCGGAATCGAGCCAGACGAGCTGCTGTCCGCCCACCTCCGCCCCCCCCCGCTCCTGCGCGCCCGCTCCGGCAGGGAGGCATCCGGCGAGAAGGCCGGCCAGCAGCCGGGCAACGCGAGGAAAATTCCCGAGGGCCACGGCAGGATGCCCGTTTTGTGACACGGCCCAGTGTCGCGCGGCGCGGTTAAGGCTCGGTTTCGCCGCGTGCGCCCTTGCGCGCGCCGCGTGCGCCCTTGCGCGCGCCGCGTGCGCCCTTGCGCTACGCCGCGTGCGCCCTTGCGCTACGCCGCGTGCGCCCTTGCGCTACGCCGCGTGCG
>CALNAL010000265.1 GCA_937874445.1 uncultured Acetobacteraceae bacterium
GGCCATGAACAGGAAACTCCGTCTCTGCACCCGAGCATTCTCCTCGCCACGGCACCGCCGCGAAACTAGAGCAGATCGCGCCCCGGCGGAATCGCCGAATCACGTGAATCCACTCGGAAAAGCAAAGAACTATGCGCCGGCGCCGCGTCAGTCCGCCACCCGCCCGGCGCGCAAGTCAAGCCGTCGCCCGCCGAAGCTGTGGGCGGCCGAGGAATGGCTGGCGAGAATCACCGTCCGCCCCACGGTCAGGCGGCGCAGGCTTTCCAGCACCTCGCCCTCGGTCGCCGGGTCGAGATGCACGGTGGGCTCGTCGAGCAGCAGCAGCGGGGCATTGCGCAGGAAGGCCCGCGCGATGGCGATGCGCTGCGCCTGCCCGCCGGAAAGCCCGTAGCCGCCCTCGCCCACCAGGGTATCGAGCCCCTGCGGCAGGGCCGCCGCCACCGTATCGAGCCGGGCCAGCCGCGCCGCCTCCTCCACCTCGTGCTCGCTGGCCTCGGGGCGGGCGAAGCGGATGTTGTCGCGGATGGTGCCGGCAAACAGCGTGGGATTCTGGCCGACCCAGGCGGTCAGCCGCGCCAGGGCCTGGGGCACCAGGGAGGCGATGTCGGCGCCGTTGAGGGTCACCCGCCCCGAGGTGGGATGCACGAAGCCGAGCAGCAGATCGATCACGCTCGACTTTCCCGCCCCCGAGGGACCGGCGAGGATCAGCGTCTCGCCGGCCGGCACGCGGAAGCTCACCCCGTCGAGCGCCGGCGGCCGGGCCGGGTCCCACACCAGGCGCACATCCTCGAAGGCCACCGAGACGCCCTGAGCCTCGACGGTGCGCACCGGCAGCTCCGGCGGCGGGGGCGGCAGAGGCGGCAGCGACTCGAGCGCGCCGGCGGTGGCGGCGGCGTTGAAGCGGTCCTGATAGACGGCGGCGAAATTGCGCAGCGGCGCAAAGAACTCGGCCACCAGCAGCAGCACGAACAGCGCCCGCCCGGGGTCGGCGAGCGCGCCCGCCGTGGCCTGTTCGCCATAGCGCAGGGCGATCAGGATCAGCGCCAGCGCCATCGCCAGGTCGAGCGCCACCGAGGAGAGGAAGGCCACCCGCAGCACCTTCAGCGTGCGCCGGCGCAGCTCGTCGGCGGCCACGCCGAGCGCCACCGCCTCGTCCTCGGCGCGGCCGTGCATGATCAGGGTGGCGATGCCGCGCACCCGGTCGAGAAAGCGCGCCTGCAGACGGGTCAGCGCGAGAAACTGGCGGCGCGCCGCGCGGGCGGCGCCGATGCCGGCCAGCGCCTGGGCCAGCGGCACGATCAGCCCCGCCCCGCCGAGGATCAGCCCGGCCATCGGATCGACCGCCAGCACCACGACGAACACCAGCAGAGGCGCCGCCACGGCCAGCATGGCCGCCGGCAGCCAGCGCGAGAACAGCCCGTCCACCGCCTCGACGCGGTCCACGGCGATGGCGGCGAGTTCGGCGGAATGGCGGTTGTGCAGCAGGGCCGGGCCGGCCTCGAGAATGCGTTCCATGGCGGTGCTGCGCAGGCGGCGACGGGCGCCGGCGCCGGTCTCGAAGGCGGCGCGGTCGGCGAGCACGCCGCAGGCGGCACGGACCAGGGCAAGCAGGCCGAAGCCGGCCAGTGCCGAGGCCAGTCCGGCGAATCCGGTGGCGACCAGCGCCGAACGCAGCGCCAGCCCGGCGCACCAGGCCTGGGCGACGGCGGCGGCGGTGCCGGCGAGTCCCAACCCCGCCGCCAGCAGCACGCCCGGCCGCGCCGCGCGCTGCTGGGCCCGCATCCAGCCCCGCGCGGCGCCATCCGGCGTGTTCGGGGGCGGTTCGCTGTTCTCCCACTCGCTCATGGCGGACGGTTTAGCAGAGGGCGCGACAATTGACAGGCCTGCCCCGGTGCAGAACTCTGCCGCGCCTACGCTGGAGACGCCTCCCCGTCATGTCTGCCCCCCCTGTCCGCTCCGCTGCCGCTCTGACGATCGGCGCGATTCTGCTTGTCGCCTTCAATCTCCGTCCCTCGCTTTCCTCGATCGGGCCGGTGCTCGACGAAGCCATCGCGGCGCTCGCCCTCTCGCCGGCGCAATCGGCGATTCTTACCACCCTGCCGGTGATGTGCCTGGGGCTCTGCGCGCCGCTGGGCTCGGCGGGGGCGCGCCGCTTCGGGCTGGAACGCACGGCGCTGGCGGCCCTGGCGGCGATGACCCTGGGCATGGCGGTGCGCGGGGTCGCCACCTATCCCGCGGTGCTGGGCGGCTCGCTGCTGGCGGCGGCGGGGGTGGCCATCGGCAACGTGCTGATGCCGAGCCTGATCAAGCGCGACTTCGCCACCCGTCTCGCCCTGGTGACGGCGCTCTATTCGAGCATGGCCAGCATCGGCACGGCCGCCGGCGCCGGCTGGACGGCGCCGATGCGTCACGCCTTCGAGGCGCTCGGCTGCGCCCATGCCTGGGCGCTGGCCCTGGCGGGCTGGGGCGCGCCGGCGGGGCTGGCGCTGGTGCTCTCGGCGCTGGTCTGGCGCGGGCGTATCGGCCGGGGCGCCACCGTGCCGGGCGGGCGCATGCGCCGGGTGCGCGGCCTGTGGCGCGACCCGCTGGCCTGGCAGGTGACCTTCTACATGGGCCTGCAATCCTCGCTGGGCTACGCGATGATGGGCTGGTTGCCGCCGATGCTGCGCTGGCGCGGCGACGACGCGCTGACCGCCGGCTGGGTGGTCTCGCTCTCGGTGATCTTCCAGATCACCGCCTCGCTGCCGGCGCCGCTGCTCTCGGCGCGGCTGCGCACCCAGAGCGGGCCGGCGGTGGGGTCGGTGCTGCTCGCCGCCCTGGCCTATCTCGGGCTGATCTGGGCACCGCTTTCCTGGCAGTGGGGGCTGGCGGTGGCGATGGGCGTGGGCATGGGCGGCTCGTGGGCGATGGCGCTGATGATCATCCTCCAGCGCGCCCCCGACGGGCACTCGGCGGCGGCACTTTCGGCGATGTCGCAGACGGTGGGCTATCTGCTGGCCGCACTGGCGCCGCTGGGGATGGGCCTGCTGCATGCCGCCACCGGCGGATGGAACGCGGCGGCCGGGCTGGTGATCGTGCTGGGCGGAGGCGCGGCGGTGGCGGGTCTGCTGGCCGGCCGGGCGCGGCTGGTCCAGGTGCAGATGGCGGACTGATTTCCCGGTCCGGCGGCCTCCCCCGGGTGCGGCCTCCCTTTGGGGAAGACGCGGCATCGGTGTTAGGATGGTCCGCATGCTCCTCCCCCGACGCCGCCTCCTGCCGCTCGCGCTCGCTCCGCTGCTCGCCCCCGCCCCGACACCGGCCAGGGCGGCCGACGATCTCGGCGCCGAGACTCCGGGCGTGTCCCTCGGCGGACTGCAGGTGCCGGCCAGCCGGGCCCGGCTGCTCTCCACGGGGACGATGAACGGCACCGAGGTGAGCCTGGTGACCTTCGCCGCCGAGCCGCCGCACGGCGCGCTCGACCTGTTGGTCCTCGGCGCCAACGGCTGGGTGCTGGCGCTGGAGCCGCTATCCTGGTCCAGCGTCGAATCCGGCCCGGGCGGCGAGCGTCTGTACACCCGCCCCTCCCTGGTCTCCGACCATCTCCACCTGCGGCTGGAGCGCTCCGCCACCGTGCCTCTCCCCGGCGGCGGGGGCACACGCTTCCGTCACGAATCCTGGACCGACTATCTCCTCTGGAGCGGCGGCGGCCTGCTGCGCGACGCCCCGGTGCGCTCCCCTCTGCCCGGCACCTGCCAAGCCGCGCTGGCCCGCACCCGCCTGGCCCTGCGCCGGATGATCTCGGTGGGTCTGCATGGGGTTCCCGCGGCCCTGCTGGAGGCCTGCCCGCTGCCCGCGCTCTCCGGTTGAGGCCAGCCCCCTTTCCGCGCCCTCCTTCCGCATGGCCCCCCTTCCTGCCAGCTCTCTCATGTTGGGACTGGCGCAAGAGCGTCGGGTGGAAGATGGTAGGCGGACAAGGCCAGTGCGAGCCTCTCCCGCCGGACGTCCCGCTGCGAGGCGCGTCCTGGCGTGGGAGAGGTCGGGCGGCGCGGGGAACGACGGAGGACGGCATGACGGAGGTTCTTCACCTGACCACGCTCGGCAAGCGCTGGGGCCTGCGCCGGCTGGCCGACGCACGGGGACACTTCCGCATCCTGGCCATCGACCAGCGCCGGCCGGTGATCCAGCTGATCGCCCGCGGCCGGGGCTGTGCTCCCGAGGCGGTGGGCTACGCCGACATCGCCGCGGTCAAGCGGCTGCTGGCCGAGGAGCTGGCCCCCTACGCCACCGCCATGCTGGCCGACCCGAACTTCAGCTATCCCTCCGTCGTGGACCTGCTCTCGCCCCGCTCGGGGCTGCTGGTCACCCTGGAGGACCACCGTTTCGAGGACACTCCCGCCGGCCGCAAGAGCCGCACGGTGGAAGGCTGGAGCGTGGACCGCATCAAGCGCATCGGCGCCGACGGGGTGAAGGTGCGGCTGTGGTACCGCCCCGATGCGGGCGCGGAGGTGCGTGCCCACCAGCAGGCCTTCGTCCGCGGCGTCGGGCGCGACTGCGCCGCCTGCGACATCCCCTTCGTGCTGGAACTGCAGCTCTACCCGCTGGCCCCAGCGGCCAACCCCGCCGCCGATCCCGCGGCCGAGCCCACCCGCCACGCCGAACTGGTGCTGGAAAGCGTGCGCGAGTTCGCCCAGCCGGACTACCGGGTGGACCTGCTGAAGCTGGAAAGCCCGCTGCCGATCGCCGAATTCCCCGGCGAGGACGACCCCACCGGCGTGGCCTACCTCCAGGCCACCTTCGATTCGCTCAGCCAGGCCACCGGCGGGCTGCCCTGGGTGCTGCTCTCGGCCGGGGCGGCGCAGCTGCCGTTCCGCAACGCGCTACGCCGTGCCTACCGCGCCGGGGCCAGCGGCTTCCTGGTGGGCCGGGCGATCTGGCAGGCGGCGATGGAGGCCTTCCCCGACATCGAGGCCTGCCGCAAGGGCCTGCGCAGCTCGGCGGTGTCCTACATGCGCGAGCTGGCAGTGCGCACCAACACCGAGGCGCACGACTGGGCCGCCGACTATGCGGACCTGCGGGGGATCGACCGCGAGGGCACCTTCACCGACGCGGTCCCGCCGCTGGGCACCCCCCGCCCCGACTGACCGCCCGCGCGCAGTCTGCACGCCAGATCCGTTGCCACGCGCGCCCCCTTTCGTTGGGGGAGAAGCGGTGCGCGGTCATCCGGACGTCTTATTTTTCGAGACGAGTCGAAAATATTATCCGTTTTTCGGTTGCGTGGACATTTGCGCAAAATTTTATTGCGTTTTGTATAAAATTCTCGCATTCGACTCAGATGTTAGGTATTCATTAACAATTATGAAAGCGTTCCTTCTCACTCTGGTCGTGGCCTTTGGCGTCTTCGCCGGCTACCCGTTGCTGGCAGAACGCACCGACTCGCACTGCGCCGCTCTGGCCCTGCGCTACCGCGCCATCGCCGCCCACCCGTCCCGGGCCCCGACGTCCGTCGCCACGGGGCTTCCCAGTGTCGTCCTGGCCGACACCTCCTCCACCTGGGCGGCCGAATATCTGCTGCGCCGCTATCTGGCCGCCCTGCCCGCGCCGGTGACGTGCAACATCGCCTACTGGGAAAGCGTCGCGCATCCCAGTCCGCAGCCCCCCGCGGTCCGCAGCGTCCAGCGCTGAACGTGCCCCCCTTTGCCCGCGGCCCTGTCGTCTTTGCCGCGGAAGGGACACGTTTTTCTCCTGCCGGGCAGAAACCGCGTGCCCTCCGGCGCCGTTCTTGCCAGACCCGCCAATTGGCGCCATTTTGTTGTGAATACGGTTCGTAATCCCAATCGCATTTTTCAGCGGCATCCGGGTTGCCTCGACATTCGCGGCGCCCCGTCCGGCAAGGGGCACGGCAGGATACGATGGCGACATACAGCTACACGTTTTCCGGGGCCTCCTCCGGCAGCTTCACCGTAACGACCTCGGACACCCCGACCGAAATCACGGCTTCCGATGGGACGGATTGTGGGCAGGGATACGTCATCACCGGCATCACCGGGACATGGAACGGCGCGGCCATCACGGGCCTCGACAGCACCTACGTCTCGAGCAACGTCGGCGGAACGACGACATATTACGGCGACAATGCCATCTTCACGGGAAACAATGGCTATTCCGATCTCGTCGGCGGGAACGGCAATCTGAACGGAATAGATTACCAGGGAATATCGTTCTATGTTGGATCGCTTGAGGTAAACGTCTCCTACGACAACGCGAGCGACCCAGAATTTTCTCATTCCGCCGGCTATTACGTCACTTCCGGCACCGCTGAACCCTCATCCTCTCTCCTGATGCTCGACAGCACCTCCTACCTCGCCTGCTACGCGGCCGGCACCCGCATCCTGACGACGCAGGGCGAGGTCGCGGTGGAGGACCTGCGCGAGGGGGATCTCGCCGTCACCGAGAGCGGCGGCGCCTTGCCGGTGCGCTGGATCGGCTATCGCACGGTCCAGGTCGCCCGCCATCCCCGCCCCCACGACGTCGCGCCCGTGCGGGTGCGCACCGATGCCTTCGGCCCCGGCCTGCCCCATCGCGACCTGCTGCTCTCGCCCGATCACGCGGTCTTCGTCGACGGCGTGCTGATCCCCATCCGCTACCTGCTCAACGGCGCCACGGTGGCCCAGGAGAGCGCGGCGCGCGTCACCTACTACCATGTCGAGCTGGACCACCATGACGTGCTGCTCGCCGAGGGGCTGCCCGCCGAGAGCTATCTCGACACGGGCAATCGGGGAGCCTTTGCCAACGGCGGCGGCCCCGTGCAGATCCATCCGGAGTTCGCGCTGCACCGCTGGGAGGCCGCGGGATGCGCCCCCCTGGTCCGGAGCGGCCCCCGGCTCGTCGCGGTGCGCAGGCATCTGCTCGCCCGCATGAAGACTCTGGGCTGGCGCCGCACCGGGGAGCCCGGGCTGCGCTTTTCCCTCGCCGGCCAGCCGATCGAGGCCCAGGTCTTTGGCGAGGAGACCTTCGACGCATGGCACTGCCTCGCGCTGCCCGACGGCGCACGGGACCTCGCCATCCTCTCCCGCCAGGCCGTGCCGGGCGAGATCGAGCCGACGTCCGACGACTGCCGCCACCTCGGCGTCGCGCTCTGCGAGATCCGTCTCGACGGCGTCTCCCTCCCGCTCGACGACCCGCGCCTGGCCCGCGGCTGGCAGGCCTGCGAACCCGGGCTGCGCTGGACCGACGGGGCGGCGATTCTCGACGTCCGCGGGGCCAGTCTGGTGGAACTGCGCTTTGCCCGCGGGGGCCTCTCCTACCAGCTGCCGCCTCCGGTCACGGCCCGGCGCCGCCCCGCCTGAATCAGCGCCGCCTGCCCCCCCT
>CALNAL010000266.1 GCA_937874445.1 uncultured Acetobacteraceae bacterium
CCTTCGTCGGCAGCGTCAGATGTGTATAAGAGACAGGGATCAGGGAGGGGACGCGCCGGTCGGTCAGGGGATCGCGGCGGGTGAGGCCGGCCAGCACGCACGCGCCGTCGGCGGAGAGGGCCACCGCTCCCACGCTGAGGAAGCGGAAATTATCGGCAGGGCACAGGCGGCGCGGGGCAGGGGAGGGCATGCGGGCAGGACTCCGGGAAGCAACGGCACGATGTCGTGGCGCCCGGTGTTGTGCCGCCCCGCTCCCCGCGCGGCAAGGCGGCTTTGGACGCCCGAGCAATGCATCGCGGGCGTCCGTCTCCGCGACCCGCCCCGCCTAGGCTGGGACCGCCGTTTCGCCCAGCACGCTTTCGTCCGCGTCGTCGATCTCGCGCAGGGTCACCCTGTGGCCCCACAGCATGCCGATCTGGGCCAGGGTTTGGCGCATCGAGGCCGGGTCGAGACGCTGGTGGCGTCGCGACCGCCATGACAGCAGCAGCGAACGGTCGCCGGCCAGATCGACGTCGATCGCCTCGATCAGCGGGGCGCCCTCGGAGGGGTCATACTGGTCGGCCAGGCGCGAACGGATGCGCCGGTAGCCGGGCTCGTCGTGAATCTCCGCGACCAGGTAGGAATCCTCGTCCGCGCGGTCGGCCAGATCGATCATGCGGAAGGCGCGCATCACCTTGGGGCCGAGGAACTGGCGGATCAGGCTCTCGTCGCGATAGTCGGCCCACATCGTGCGCAGCGTGCTCCAGGGATCGCCGTTGCCGGCAATCTCGGGGAACCAGGCCGCATCCTCGGCATCGGGCGCGCGGCAGAGGCGGGCGATGTCCTGCATGATGGCGAAACCTAGCGCGTAGGGATTCCATCCGTTGAAGTCACGGTCTGTGAAGTTCGGCTGGCGCGTCACCGCGGTGTGGGAGGCGAGAAACTCCAGGAAGGCGCCGTCGTCGATGCGCCCGCGCTCGTGCAGGCGGGTCATCAGCGCGTAGTGGACCGTGGTGGCACAGCCCTCGTTGGCCAGCTTGGTCTGCATCTGCGGGTAGAAATACTGCGCGACCACGCGCACGATGCGCACCAGCTCGCGCTGCCAGCCGGTCAGCACGGGCGAATGCTTCTCGCAGAGGTAGAGCAGATTCTCCTCGGGCAGGTTGAGCGCGCGCCGTGCCTGCTCGGCGGCATCGGGCTCGCGGGAGGGCTCGGGCGCGGGGGCGCCGGGCAGCGTGCGCCACAGAGGATTGTAAGTGGACTGCTCGTATTCCGCGCGGGCGCGGGCCCGGATTTCCTCCTCGGCCAGGCTCCATTTGTGGCGCAGATAGCGATGCACCCCCTGGCCCTGCAGGGCATGCGCGGCGTCGAGAATCCGTTCCACAGCCGCAACGCCATGACGCTCCTCGCATTCGGCCACGAAGCGGCGCGCGAAGGCGAGGTAGTCGAGGATGCCGTCGGCATCGGTCCATTGGCGGAACAGATGATTGTTGCGGAAGAAGTGGTTGTGCCCGAAACAGGCATGCGCCAGCACCAGCGCCTGCATCGGCATTGTGTTCTCCTCCATCAGATAGGCGATGCAGGGGTTGGAGTTGATGACGATCTCATAGGCGAGGTTCTGCATGCCCGCGCGGTAGAGCGCCGAATCGCGGGCAAAGCGCTTGCCGAAGCTCCAGTGGCGATACATCAGCGGCAGGCCCACCGAGGAGTAGGCGTCGAGCATCTGCTCGGAGGTGATGACCTCCACCTGCGCGGGGTAGGGGGAGAGGCCGAGTTCGCCCAGGGCGATTTCCTCCAGGGCGTGGAAGGTCGCGTTGATCTTGGGAAAATCCCATTCGGCGCCGGAGAACAGCAAGGTCATGGCATGGCCTCCGCGGTTTCGCGCCCCGGCTGCTCCCGGCGGAAGAGGTCGGCGAACACCGACCACACCTCCGCCGGCTCGGCGAGCTTGCGCATCGCCAGCTGCGGCGCGCTGCCCTCGACGAGGGCGCGGTAGGTTCCCCACAGCGAGGTTTCCAGAGAGCGTCCGGATCCGAAATGACTATCCTCGCCCTCGGCTGTCTCGACATAGGCGAAGTAGCGCACCCGCGGCAGGATGCGGCCCATCAGCTCGGCCACCTCGCCGGCATCGGCATGGAGGTTGTCGCCGTCGGAGGCCTGGGCGACGTAGATGTTGAAGCGGGCCGGCGGGAAACGCTCCTGCTGCACGCGCAGCATCTCCACGAGGGCCGAGGAGACGATGGTGCCGCCGGTCTCGCGAGAACGGAAGAAGGTGTCCTCGTCCACTTCCTGCGCGCGTTCGGTGTGACGGATGAACACCACGTGCACGCGGGAATATTTCCGCCCGAGGAAGAGATGCAGCAGCATGAAGAAGCGCTTGGCCAGCCCCTTCATGTGCTCCGTCATCGAGCCGGAGACGTCCATCAGGCAGAACATCACCGCCTCGGTGGCGGGCTGCGGCACCCGTTCGTGGCGATGGTAGCGCACGTCGATGGGATCGATGAAGGGGATCGACGCGGCACGCTTCAGCAGCAGGTCCAGCGCGTGGCGCGCTTCGGCCAGGCGCACATCGTCGCGGGCATCCACGGCGTCGGCGACGTCCTGCTTGGCAGCCTCGATCATTTTGGCATCGGGACGACGCAGTGCGACCCGGCGGGCCAGAGCGTTGCGCATGGTGCGGCGCACGTCGAGCGCGGTGGGCTGGCCGGAGACCGAATAGCCCGCCTTGTGCGGCCGGGACAGCTCGGTCTCGCCCAGCTCGGTGCGCACCAGACGGGGCAGGGCCAGCTCGTCGAAGAAATAGTCGAGGAACTCCTCGCGTGTGAGGGTGAACTCGAAGGCATCCTCGCCCTCCCCGGAGGCCGAGGCCTTGCCGCCGCCGCCCGAGCCTTCCCCGCCCTCCGGCCGGGGAAGACGATCGCCGCGGTTGAGCGTGCCGGGGCCAGGCAGGATGTGCTCGGCATCGCCGCCCGGCGCGCGCCGGAAGGAGGGCTCGGAGGTGCCGCTGACACGCACCCGCACCTCCTCGTCCGCCCCGGCATCGGAGACGCGCCGCTGGGCGATGCTGTCGGCCACGGCACGCCGCACCTCGGCCTTGACGCGCTCGAGAAAGCGCTGACGGTTGGGCAGGCTCTTTCCCTGCGGGTTGGGCCTGCGGTCGACAATAATCATGCTGGCGCGCTCCCTTCGTGTGCGCCTCAGCCGGCCTTCTGCACGCGCATGAACCACTCCACAGAACGCCGGACCTGCCGCTCGGTGTAGCCGCGCGTCCTCATGCGCTCGATGAAGTCGTTGTGCTTTCGTTCCGTATCGGCATCCTTCTTCGCGCCGAAGGAGATGATCGGCAGCAGCTCCTCGACCTGGCTGAACATGCGCCGCTCGATCACCTCGCGGATCTTCTCGTAGGCCGTCCAGCTCGGCATGCGTCCGCCGTCGCGCGCCTTGGAGCGCAGCGCGAACTTGACCACCTCGTTGCGGAAGTCCTTGGGGTTGGCGATGCCCGCCGGCTTCTCGATCTTGGTGAGTTCCGTGTTGAGCTCCTCGCGGCTCATCAGGGTGCCGGTGTCGGGGTCCTTGAAGTCGGCGTCCTCGATCCAGGCGTCGGCCAGAGCGATGTAGCGCTCGAACAGATTCTGCCCGTAGTCGCTGTAGGATTCGAGATAGGCCTTCTGGATCTCGTTGCCGATGAACTCGGCGTAGCGCGGGGCCAGCACGCCCTTGACGAAGGTAATCAGGCGACGCTCGTGCTCCTCGGGGTACTGCTCCAGGCGCAGCAGCCTCTCCAGCACGAACATCAGATGCACCGGGTCGGCCGCCACCTCGGAGGAATCGAAGTTGAAGGTCTGGCTCAGCACCTTGAAGGCGAAGCGGGTGGAGATGCCGGCCATGCCCTCGTCCACCCCGGCGGCGTCACGATACTCCTGCACCGAGCGCGCCTGCGGGTCCTGTTCCTTGATCGCCTCGCCGTCATAGACGCGCATCTTGGAGAAGAGATTGGAGTTGGGGTGCTCCTTCAGCCGCGACAGCACCGCGAAGCGCGCCAGCATCTCGATGGTCCCCGGCGCGCAGGGAGCCTCGGCCAGTTCGGAGGCGGAAAGCATCTTGCGGTAGATCGCCTGCTCCTCGGTGACGCGCAGGCAGTAGGGGACGTTGACCACGCAGATGCGGTCGATGAATGCCTCGTTGTTGCGGTTGTTCTTGAAGGTCTGCCACTCCGCCTCGTTGGAATGCGCCAGGATCAGGCCCTGGAAGGGCAGGGCGCCGATGTTCTCGGTGCCGACGTAGTTGCCCTCCTGCGTCGCCGTCAGCAGCGGGTGGAGCATCTTGATCGGCGCCTTGAACATCTCGACGAACTCGAGCATGCCCTGGTTGGCGCGGTTCAGCCCGCCGGAATAGGCGTAGGCGTCCGGGTCATTCTGCGCGAAGGCTTCGAGCTTGCGGATGTCCACCTTGCCGACCAGGGTGGAGATGTCCTGGTTGTTCTCGTCGCCGGGCTCGGTCTTGGCGATGGCGATCTGGCGCAGCCGCGAGGGCAGCATGCGCGCCACCGTGAAGCGGAACGGATCACCGCCGAATTCGGCAAGCCGCTTGATCGCCCACGGGCTGACCGGACCGCGCACCACGCGGCGGGGAATGGCGAACTCGCGCTCCAGGGTCTCGGCCATCTCGGGATCGGCAAAGAGGGCCAGCGGGCTTTCCAGCACCGGGCTGATCTCGTGGCCGGCCTTGAGCACGTAGATGGGCTCGTGCTCCATCAGCTCCTTGAGCTTCTCGGCCAGCGAGGACTTGCCGCCTCCCACCGGGCCGAGCAGGTAGAGGATCTGCTTGCGCTCCTCCAGCCCCTGTGCCGCATGGCGCAGGAAGCCGACGATGCGCTCGATGGTCTCCTCCATGCCGTGGAAGTCCTGGAAGGCGGGATAGCGGCGGATGGTACGGTTGGCGAAGATGCGCCCCAGGCGCGGATCGGTCGCGGTGTCGAACAGCTCGGCCTCGCCGATCGCCATCAGCAGTCGCTCCGCCGCGCTCGCATAGGTGCGCGGCTGGCTGTGGCAGAGTTCCAGATACTGCTCCAGCGACATCTCGATGTCGCGCCGGTGCTCGAAGTGGCTCGAGAACCGCGAACGGAGAGCTTCAACGCCCATGGGTGGACTCCTCACGCTCTGGGGGCGCCCCCGATTTGTTGTTGCCGCCCCCGTGGGTGGTGGGCCTCGCGAAACCGTGCGTGCCCAGCGTCGTCTACTCGGTCGGCGCTAGTCGGGCATCACTGTCGAAACATCGCCTCTGAAACATTGTCTCTTCCGCCGTTGCTGCTTGGTGTCACATAAGGTGCGCCGAAGACATTTCCACATCTTTGCTTGCGCGCGGCGGAATAAACTATCCAGGCTGTGGCCGATGTACCGCCGCGCCCTGCCCCAGGTTCCGGGCAGGCGGCCTTCGGGCCGCGGGGATAATATGCAACGGGCGTGCCAGAGAGATCGCCCGGCTGCGGCCGGAGGCCACCGCATATTACGGATTTTCCCGCGGCCCGGCGGGGACAATAGTCGGGCCGTCGGGCCATCTCTCCCGGACCGGCTCCCCCGAAGAAGACGAGGTTTGCCATGCCGACCCCCGATCCTGCCGCTTCCCCCGCCGCGCCCGCGCTGGGCCCGCGTCCCTTCCATGCCCTGCTCGGCCTGCAGTCGGGGCCGGTGAGCGAGGGCATGGCCGAGGTGGTGCTGCCGGCCAATCCCCGACTCGCCAATTCGCGCGGGGACGTGCACGGCGGGGCCATCGCCACGCTGATGGATGCCGCCCTCTCGGCGGCGGTGCGCAGCGTTCTGCCCAAGGGCACCAGCTGCGCCACGGTCACCCTCAATGTGACCTATCTTCTGCCGGGACG
>CALNAL010000267.1 GCA_937874445.1 uncultured Acetobacteraceae bacterium
GGAATGTCCCCGGGGCCTGTCCCCAAAAGGCCACAGCGGGGCCGCGGCGCGCTCCGGGGGCGGAGAGCGCGGGGGGCGTCGATGGACGTTTGGTAATCTCTTGAACAATCGGCCTGAATCGGAAACGCCCGGAGCGGGCCGAAGGGACGGGGCGGGCTACCAGATTCCTGCATGCGGCAAATTCGCCACGCGCATGGCCGGGATGAAACCGGTTTCTTGCAATCCGGCGAAGAGCCGCGTATATACGAGGGCGTGGCGCCGCTCCGGTGGCGCTGCTTTCTTGGACGTTTCCTCCCTAAACTTGGCGGTGCCCTTTGGGCACCGCCTTTTTTTTGGTGCCGGGTCAAACCGTCGGAGCGGACTATAGGCGTCCGCGGGAGAGCCGGCCATGGCTGGTATCGGTATCGCCTGCCGCGGCGGCGATTTTTCTTTCGGCGCCTGTTCCTCTTGACTTCCTCGGCCGCCGCCCCTCCCATGGCGCCCGGCCTCCGGCCGCGGGTGTAGCTCAACGGTAGAGTCCCAGCCTTCCAAGCTGGTTGTGCGGGTTCGATTCCCGTCACCCGCTCCATCGCCCGGCGCGAGGCGCGGGGCAGGACGCAGGGCTTCAGCGCAGGGCAGAGTCCGCAGAACAGGGGCTTTCCGCAGCC
The DNA here is from genome assembly GCA_937874445.1 of uncultured Acetobacteraceae bacterium. GTDB lineage: Bacteria > Pseudomonadota > Alphaproteobacteria > Acetobacterales > Acetobacteraceae > Rhodovastum. The sequence continues at coordinate 648 of CALNAL010000267.1, forward strand.
CGGGGACGCGCGACCCCTTGACATAATCCCCTGCGCATTCTTTCTACCGGCCTCCGCACCCGGTTCGCGCCGGGTGCCGGTAGGGGTGTAGCTCAATTGGCTAGAGCGCCGGTCTCCAAAACCGGAGGTTGGGGGTTCGAGACCCTCCACCCCTGCCAACGTCTTCCTCGTAGTTTCCCGTCTTTGCGATGATGCTTCGTCGCAGACGATCGAAAGGCAACCCAACGGCATGAGCGGCGCAGCGTTTCATCCGGCGAAGTTCTTCCGTGAAGTTCGCAGCGAGATGATCAAAGTGACCTGGCCTTCCCGCAAGGAGACGGCCGTCACCACTGGGCTGGTTTTTGCCATGGCGGCACTCGCCGCCGCGTTCTTTTTCCTCGCCGATCAGATCATCGGCGTTTTCGTGCGCCTGCTGTTCGGCGTGGCGGGCTGAAGGATACCGCTGATGGCCAAGCGCTGGTACGTCGTCCACGTCTATTCCGGCTTCGAGAAAAAGATCGCCGAGCAGATCAAGCAGCAGGCCGAGCAGAACGGCCTCGCCGACCAGATCGACGACGTTCTCGTGCCTTCCGAGCAGGTGGTGGAGCTGCGGCGCGGCCAGAAGGTCAGCGCCGAGCACAAGTTCTTCCCCGGCTACGTGCTGGTGAAGATGGAGATGACCGACGACGCCTGGCATCTCGTCAAGGACACGCCGAAGGTCACCGGCTTCCTCGGCACCAAGACCCGCCCCAGCCCGATCCCCGATTCCGAGGCCGAGCGCATCCTCAAGCAGACCCAGGAAGGCGTGGAGCGTCCGCGCCAGTCGGTCATCTTCGAGGTGGGCGAGCAGGTGCGCGTCTCCGACGGGCCGTTCACCAGCTTCAACGGCGTCATCGAGGAGGTGGACGAGGAGAAGGGCCGCGTGAAGGTCTCCGTCTCCATCTTCGGCCGCGCCGCCCCCGTCGAGCTGGAATACAGCCAGGTCGAGAAGGTCTGATACCGGACCTTGCTGCGTGCGCCCCCTGGCATGGCCTTGGGGGGATGCGGCAAAAAAGGACTTTTGTTCATTGGGCTCCGTGCTTCCCCCAGGCGCGGAGCCCTTCATGAATAAAGCTTTCCTGGTTCTCCTTTCCCGAAAGGAGAACACCTTCCTTGCCTTGCCTTGCCTTGCCTTGCCTTGCCTTGCCTTGCCTTGCCTTGCCTTGCCTCGGAGAGGCCCGGGTGAGCCTTCTCCGCCCAGGCCGGTCCTGGCTCAGGCCAGCAGCTTGAGCAGCACCACCGCCCCCAGAGCCAGCAGGAGCACCCCCAGCGCCAGCAGGGGGCTCGCCATGCGCGGCTGGCGCAGCGTCGCCGGCAGCCGCTTGGTGCCGGTGACCATCGGCCGCACCAGGTCGTGACGCTTGACGATCGCGTAGGCGAACACCGCCGCGATGTGCAGCCCCACCAGGACGAGCAGCACCGCGAAATTCGCCTCGTGGACGCGCCCGGCCAGCTCGGCCCAGGCAGCGCTGGCATGCGCCGCCAGCGGGCCGCCCGTGTCGCCCGGGTTGAACAGCCCCGAGACCACCTGCACCGCCAGCACCGCCAGCAGCACCAGCACCATCCAGCCGCCGGCCGGATTGTGGCCGATCTCGGTGTCGGGGCCGCGCTCGGTGAAGTGCGCCAGGTGCCGCACCGCCAGCCTCGGGTTGCCGAGGAAGTGCGAGAAGCGCGCCGTGTCGCTGCCCACGAACCCCCAGATCAGACGGAACAGCAGCAGCGTCAGCACGCCCAGGCCGCACAGGATATGCAGGCGGAAACGCTCGGTCTCGGCGCAGAACCAGGCGGCCAGCACCAGCAGGCCCCGGGTCCAGTGGCACAGCCGGGTGGCCGCGTCCCAGACGCGCAGCGGCAGCCGCCGGGGGCGATTGGGGGGACGAGGCACGATGGGCGGCTCCTGGGCGAAGGGGGAAGCGAAAGGGCGGCATCTTGACGCAGAATCGGCGCGCGCGCGATGCCCTCTGCATGACGCACGCGATGCTGACGTTTCCCTCCTGGGTGGGCCTGCAAGCTCCCCTGCTGGCCGCGCTGTGCCTGGCCGCCGCGACGCTGATGGGCTGGGGCTTCGGCTGGCGGCAGGTGGCGGCCGGCGGCGGCGGCGCGGCGCTGATGGCCGGCTGGAGCGTGCTGGCCGGGATCGTGCCGGAAAGGATCGCCCCCGCCGGACGCCTCGCCCTGCTGGCGGTGGCGGGCTGGGGACTGGGCTTGGCCCTGCAAGCCCTGTTGCGCGGAGGCGCCCGGGGTGGAGACGTTAGGGGCGGCGCGGCGCCGAAGGCCGCCCTCTGGGGGGTGGCCCTCGGCGGCGCCTGGTGGCTGGTGGGGGCGCCGACCACCGATGCCGGCATGGGGCTGGTGCTCGGCCCCTTCGGCGGCTGTGCGCTGATGATGGCGCTGGCCCAGCGCATCCTGGCGCGGGCCGCCAGCCCCTGGACGGCGGTGACGGCGGCGCTGGCCCTCGCGGCGGGGCTGTCGGCGGCCGGAGTGCCGCCGGCCTGGTCGGCCCTCGCGCTGGTGCTCGTGGTGGCCGCGCTCGGCGGCTTCGCGGGCGGGCAGGAGATCGGCTGGCGGCTGCCGATGGCGGTCGGGCTGGCCGGGCTCGCCGGGGCGGCGCTGCTGCGCTTCGGAACCGGCCCTCGCGGCGGGATGACGCGGGTGGACCTCGCCGCCCTCCTCTGCCTGCTCGCCCTCTGGCTGCGCGGACGGGTGAGCCGGTACCTGGCACCGGCCCCGCCGAAGCGCCGGCGCCAGAAACAGAAGCCGCCGCCACGAAATTGGCCGCGCGAGATGGCGGTGTCGGGCGGAGTGGCCCTGCTGGCGGCCGGCGGAGTGTGGCTGGGCGGACGCCTGGGTCTGCACTGACGGCACGGGCCGGGAAGGGTAAGGAAGTCTTCTTTTCCTGAAGGAAAAGAAGCAAAAGGACTTTATTCTTTTGGC
>CALNAL010000268.1 GCA_937874445.1 uncultured Acetobacteraceae bacterium
GGGCGGCGCCGCGCGGCCGGCCCGGCTGCCGGCTGGCGCGCATGAGCGGTGCGGGCGCCACCTGCGGCGCCCGCTTCGCCGATGCCGCCGCCGCCGCGCAGGCCGCCGCCCTCCTGCGGGCGGCGCCGGAGGCGCGGGGCTGGTGGGTGTGGGGCGGCCGTGGGGCTTGCTGAATACGGGCGTCCCGCCTAATCAGGCACGCGGATGGGGCGTAGCCAAGCGGTAAGGCAGCGGATTTTGATTCCGCGATACGGAGGTTCGATCCCTCCCGCCCCAGCCAATCGGCAAGCCCAGAAAGGTGTTCTTCTTGCGAGCAAGAAGAACCAAGAAAGCTTTATCCGTTAGAGCTCCGCGCCTGTGTCATGCGCGGAGCCAAACGAACAAAGTCCTTTTTGCTTCTTTTTCCTTCAGGAAAAAGAAGCCTTCCTTCCCTTCCTTCCCGGGTTCCATGAAAGTTTGGCGAACGGATTCCCCCCGTCGCCGGCCCCTTCTACGGTCCGCGCCGCAACCGGGAGATCCGCATGACACCGAAGATCATCGCCCACCGCGGCGCGCGCGGCCTGTGGCCCGAGAACAGCCTCGACGGCTTCCGCCGTGCCCTGGCGCTGGGCATCGCGGCGGTGGAGTTCGACGTCCACCCCACCCGCGATGGCGGTCTGGCGGTGATCCACGATCCCCTGCTGGAGCGCACCACCAGCGGCACCGGCCCGGTGGCGGAACGTACCCTGGAGGAACTTGCCGCCCTGCGCCTGAAGGGGGCGGAGGAGGGGGTGCCTTCCTTCGAGGCGGTGCTCGACGTCTTTGCCGAGGTTCCCGTGGAGATGCACATCGAGCTCAAGGCCGATTCGCGGGGCGGCGCCTATCCCGGCCTGGAGGAGGCGGTGCTCGCCCGCCTGGCCGCACGCGGCCTGGAGGCGCGGGCGGTGCTCACCTCCTTCCTGCCCGAGGTCCTGGAGCGGCTGCGCGCCCTGCGCCCGCGCGCGCCGCTGCTGGCCTCGCTCAACGCCGCCTCCGCTGCCCGCCTCGGCGGCCTGGAGTCCGCCCTGGAGACGCTGGAGCGCGTATCCCCACGCTATATCGCCGTCGAGAAGGGCCTGCTCGCGGAGGAATTCACGCGCCTGCACGCCCGCATCGGTGCCGAGCGCCTCGGCGTGTGGACCGTCAACGAGCCCGACGAGATTGCCCGCTGGCTGGCCATGCCGCTCGCCACCCTCACCACCGACCGGCCCGACCGCGCCCTGGGGAGGGCATGAAGAAAGGGGTTCTTTTTTCGAGAAAAAAGAACTGATTCCGGCCCCCTTCGCGGTTCGTCAGGCGCGGGAGCGGAGTTCCTCGGCGGCTTCGAGCACGCGCACCATCGCGATGTCAGCATCGAGGGAGGTGCGCGGCGCCGTTCCCGCCACGGCGGCGCACAGGGCCGAGAGCGCCCGCGCGTAGCTGTCCGGGCGCGGCGGCAGGGTGACGGTAAGGGTGCGCCGGCGCCGTTCCGCCTCGAACACATAGGTCTCGCCGCACGCGTCCGGCGCGGCGTGCAGCGAGAGCGTGGTCTCGGAGAGGACCCCGCCGCGATGGCGCAGCCGCAGCGTGGTCACGTGCTCCCGCTCCTGGCAGTCGAGCACCGCCTCCACCGGCCCCAGCGCCGGCAGAAGCACCGAGAGCGCGTGCGGCCCGATGTCCCACAGCGCCCCGCGCGCGATGCGCCAGGCGCAGTCGGTGTAGGGCGTGCCGGGCAGCAGGGCGCCGGAGTGGAGATGTCCGTGGGCGCGCTCCCACGGCCCGTCGGCGGCGATGGCCGAAACTTCCTCCATCAGCTCCGGCACGTAGCGGCGGGTGACGAAGCTCGCCTGCGCCACCCCCGCCCGCTCCACCGCCTCGGCCACCGCGCGCGCGTCCGCCGTGGTGAACGCGAGGGGCTTTTCCAGCAGCAGGTGACAGCCGTGCCGTGCCGCCGCCACCGCGAGGGCCGGCTGTGCGTCGGGCGGCAGGGCGATGGCCACCGCCTCCACCTGCGCGAGCAGCGCCTCGAGGTCGGCAAACCCTGGCACCCCGAAGGCGCGCCCCGCCTCTTCGGCCGCCTCGGCGCGCCGTCCCCACACGCCCACGAGCGTCACGCCGGGGTGGACGGCCAGCCCCGGCAGATGCAGGTGTCTGGCCCAGTAGCCGCAGCCGAGCATGCCGAAGCGCAGGGGCATGGTGTCCTCCATGAGGGGGGTCAGAGCGGCAATTCGGCCCGCAGCTCCGCCAGCAGGGCATCGAGCTTCGTCGCGGCGGCGCCGGAGATCGTCTCCATCGGCGCGCGGCAGGCCGGGGTGGCCAGCACGCCCAGGCGATAGAGCAGGTATTTCAGCCCCTGGAACACGCCCACCTCGACCAGCACGTCGATCACCGCGTTGCAGCGGGCCTGCAGGGCCAGCGCGTCGGCGTTGCGCCCCTCGGCCACCGCCTTGCGCAGGGCCACGTAGCGCGTGCCCATGATGTTGTAGGTGCTGCCGATGCCGCCGTTGGCGCCCGAGATCAGCCCCGCCGCCATCATCTCGTCGAAGCCGTTGAACAGCAGCATCCCCGGGAAGGTCCGGCGCAGCTGTTCCATCTGGTACATGTCGTTGGCGGTCTGCTTGATGCCGACCACGCCGGGGATCGCCAGCAGAGTCTCGAAGTCGGCGAGGCTGAAGCGCACGCCGCTCAGGCCGGGGATGTTGTAGATCACCAGCGGCACGCCCTGGGCGGCCTCGGCGATGGCCCGGTAGTAGGCGAAAATCGCGCCCTTGGCGTGGGGGAAGTAGATCGGCGGGATGGCCGAGACGGCATCGTATTTCAGCTCGGCACAGCAGCGGGCCAGACGCACCGCCTCGCGGGTGCTGATGGCTCCGACATGGCCGAGCAGCGCCCCCCGGCCGCGGGCCGCCTCGGCGGTGAGCGCGAAGAGGTGCTCGCGCTCGTCGGTGGAGAGCAGCAGGGACTCGCCGGTGGACCCGCCGACGTAGAGCCCGTCGAGCCCCTGGCGGAACGTCAGATCCACCAGTTTCTGCAGGCAGGGCGCGGAGATTTCCCCCGCCGCGTCGTACGGCGTCATCAGCGCCGTGTGCAGCCCGGCCAGGCGGGCCGGGTAGGGGGTTGTCTGGGTCATTTCTTGTCCGTTCCACTCTGGTTGGTGTCGCCGGCCTCGATGGCGGCGAGACGGCGGCGCATGCGTTCGCTCGCCGCCAGCAGCTTGTCCACGATCGGCGCGCCGCCCCACCAGAACTGCTTGTCGTAGTCGTAGTCGAGCGAGCGGCAGGCGATGGTCTCGAACACGCCCATCTTGCGCAGCGCCACCTTGGCCATGGCGGGATAGCCCATCAGCTCGGCCACCGAGCATAGCACGAGAAACTCCGAGAGCTCCGCGGCCATCTCGGGGTGGGTGTCGCGGTGGCGGTACATCCAGGCGTAGAGGTCGGGGTGGATGTTGGTGAACACCCCTGAATACCCCTTCGAGCCGACCCGCATCGCCTCGTAGGCGATGGTGCCGTTGGCGTTGACGATCGCGAGCGGCGTGCCGGCCACCAGCCTGGCACGGTGCGCCACGCGGGCGAGGTCGCAGCAGACGTCCTTCATCACCACGAAACGCCCGCTGCCGGCACAATAGGAAAGCTCGGAGTCCGAGAGCAGCCGCCGGTAGGGGGCGGGGCACTCGTAGAGCCCGAGCGGCAGGGAGGCCGGCAGGCGCGCGAGCAGCCAGTCGAGATTGGCGCGGAAGGCGGCTTCGCCCTCGTTCTTCGGGTCGAGCCGGTTGGTGATGAGGATCAGCGCGTCGCAGCCGGACTCGGCTACCGCCTGAAGCTCCTCGAGCTGGCCGGCACGGTCGTCGCTGACATGCCCCGAGGCCACCACCGGCCGCCGCCCCGCGGTCTTCTCCACCACGAAACGCGCGAGATCGGCCCGCTCCTGGAGCGACAGAAAGAACACCTCGCTCGACTGGCAGACGGCAAACAGCACGTCCACCTGATGGGCCACATACCAGTCGATCAGCCGCTCCAGGCTGGCATGATCGATGGCGCCCCCGGCAGTGAAGGGCGTCAGCATCACCGCGATGATGCCCTCGATGGATTTCCGCGTCATGGCCGTCGCTCCTCCGCTTTTCCGCCTTCGTCGCGCGACGCGGAGAGGCCGTCAAGACTTCTGACATGAGTCCGGCACGGGGCGCCGTGCGACGTGCCGACGTTCCGCCGGCCGGGGCGGACGAGGAAGGGGAGGAAGGTCTTCTTTTTCCTGAAGGAAAAAGAAGCAAAAAGGACTTTTGTCCGTTTGGCTCCGCG
>CALNAL010000269.1 GCA_937874445.1 uncultured Acetobacteraceae bacterium
GAACATCGACGCCGCCGCGCATGACGTGCAGGCAGCGATCAACGCCGCGACCCCGGACCTGCCGGCCGACCTGCCCTCCCGTCCCTACTACCGCAAGTTCAACCCCTCCGAGGCGCCGATCATGACGATCGCGCTGACCTCGGACACCCTCTCGCCGGCACAGGTCTACGACGCCGCCGATTCCATCCTCGCCCAGCGCCTCTCGCAGGTGGACGGCGTGGCCCAGGTGCAGGTCAACGGCGCGGAGAAGCCCGCCGTGCGGGTGCAGACCGATCCGCGCGCCCTCGCCCAGGCGGGGATTTCCGCGCAGGACATCTACACCACCATCCGCGCCGCCAACGTGGCCGGCCCGGTCGGCGGCTTCGAGGGCCCGGCGCGCGCCGAGACGCTCGGCATCAACGGCCAGCTCCGCCACGCCCGCGACTACCGCGATCTGGTGGTGAAATCCTCCCCCACCGGCACGGTGCGCCTCGGCGAGGTGGCGAACGTGATCGACGGCGTGGCCAACACCCGCCTGGCCGCCTGGTTCGGCCAGCAGCCGGCCATCCTGCTCACCATCACGAAAACCAGCGACGCCAACGTCATCGCAACGGTCGCGCGCATCCAGCAGGTGCTGCCGCTGCTGAAGTCGTGGATGCCCCCCGACGTCAAGCTCACCATCCTCTCCGACCGCACCCAGACCATCCGTGCCAGCGTGGACGACGTGCAGATCACCATGCTGATCTCGGTGGCGCTGGTGATCGTGGTGGTGGCCGCCTTCATGCGCCGGGCGGTGCCCACCTTCGCCGCCGGAGTCACCGTGCCGCTGTCGATCTCGGCGACCCTGGCGGCGATGTGGTTCTGCGGCTTCGCGCTCGACAACTTCTCGCTGATGGCGCTGACCATCTCGGTGGGCTTCGTGGTCGACGACGCCATCGTGATGATCGAGAACATCGTCCGCCACATGGAACGCGGCCAGACGCCGCTGGAGGCCGCCTTCGCCGGGGCAAAGCAGATCGGCTTCACGGTGATGTCGATCAGCATCTCGCTGATCGCCGTGTTCATCCCGGTGCTGTTCATGGGCGGCATCATGGGGCGGCTGTTCCACGAATTCGCCACCACGCTGGCCATCGCCATCGCCGTCTCGGCGGTGGTCTCGCTCAGCCTGACGCCGATGCTGTGCGGGCGGCTGATGCATCCGGAGGGGCTGACGGCGGCGCCGCGCACCCGCCTCGGGCGGTTCCTCGAACGCGAGATCCAGGCCCTGGTGGATTTCTACGCCCGCACGCTGGACATCGTGCTGCGCTGGCGGCGGCTGACCCTGCTGGCCACGGTGGCCACCGTGGGGCTGACCGTGGCGCTCTACATCGTCGTGCCCAAGGGGTTCTTCCCCACCCAGGACACCGGGCTGCTGCAGGGCGCGACCGTCGCGGGGCCGGAAATCTCCTTCGCCGCCATGGCCCAGCGCCAGCGCGCGGTGGTGGACGTGCTGCTCGCCGACCCCGCGGTGGCCGCGGTGGGCTCGCAGATCGGCGTCTCGATGGGGTTCAACTCGCTCAACCGCGGCAATCTGACCATCGCGCTCAAGCCGATCGCCGCCCGCGGCGGGCTCTCGGCCGACGCGGTGATCGCACGCCTGCGCCCGCAGCTCGCCCGGGTCGGCGCCATCCAGACCTTCCTCTGGGCCGCGCAGGACATCCGCGGCGGCGGCCGCTCCGGCTCGTCCGACCAGTTCGTCCTGCTCGCCGACGACCTCGGCGTGCTGCGCGAATGGGCCAACAAGCTCACCGAGAAGCTGCGCGGCCTCCCGGAGGTCACCGATGTCACCTCCGACCAGGACCGGGCCGGACCGGAAGCCTACGTGGTGATCGACCGCACCGCCGCGGCACGGCTCGGGGTCTCGGTCTCCGCCATCGACAACGCGCTGAACAACGCCTTCTCGCAGCGCCAGATCTCGACGATCTACGCCACCCGCAACCAGTACAAGGTCGTGCTCGAGGTCGATCCCGCCCTGCAGCGCGACCCGACCAGCCTCGCCCGCCTCTATGTCGGCGCCACCGACGGCACCCAGGTGCCGCTCTCCGCCGTGGTTCGCCAGGAACGGGGCACGGCGCCGCTCTCGGTGCGCCACCAGGGGCAGTTCCCCGCCGCCACCATCAGCTTCAGCGCCCCGCCCGGGGTCTCGGAGGGGCAGGCGCTGGCGGCGGTGCAGCGGGCCGCCGACGAGCTTGCCATGCCGGCCTCGGTGCGCACCCAGTTCGCCGGCAACGCCCAGTGGCTCCGCCAGAGCCTGGCCTCGCAGCCCTTCCTGATCGCGGCCGCCTTCCTGGCCATCTACATCGTGCTCGGCGTGCTCTACGAAAGCCTCACCCAGCCGCTCACCATCATCTCGACCCTGCCCAGCGCGGGCTTGGGCGCGCTGCTGGCGCTGCTCGCCACCAACACGCCGTTCTCGATCATGAGCATCATCGGCATCCTGCTGCTGATGGGCATCGTCAAGAAGAACGCCATCATGATGGTGGACTTCGCGCTGGAGCAGGAACGCGAGCACGGGCTCGCCCCGGAGGAGGCGATCCGCGCCGCCTGCCTGGTGCGCTTCCGGCCGATCATGATGACCACGCTGGCCGCGCTGCTGGGGGCGGTGCCGCTGGCGGTCGGGTTCGGCACCGGCTCGGAGCTGCGCCAGCCGCTGGGCATCGCCATCATCGGCGGGCTGCTGGTGAGCCAGGCCCTGACGCTCTATACGACCCCGGTGGTCTATCTGGCGCTGGAACGCCGCAAGGCCCGCGCGACGACCGGGGCAACGGGGACGGCGCGGTAGACACCGCCGAATCGTCGCGGTTTCGTCTCAATTTTGCCACGCCCTGTGAAGCTTGCTCGACAACCCACTCAGGACGCACAATATGCCATCGAGTCACTTCAGTGTTCCGCCCCTCCGGGAGATGTCCCCATGATCCGCCTCGTCCTGGCCTTCCTACTGGCGGCCGTGCCTCTCGCCGCGCAGGCTCAGACCGAGCAGCAGGCCCTCGTCGACCGCTCCACCCTGGCCATCCAGGAGCTGCTCAACGATACATCCGCCAACAGCGACGCCCGCCAGCTGATGCGCAACGCCCGCGCCGTGATGATCTGCCCGCGCGTGTTCAAGGCGGGCTTCATCCTGGGCGGGCAGGGCGGCGGGTGCGTGATGGCCGGACGGCTGCAGACCGGCTGGACCGATCCCGCCTTCTACGGCTTCGGCAGCGGCAGCATCGGCCTGCAGATCGGCATCCAGGACGCCGAGGTGCTGATGATCGTGCGCACCGAGAAGGGCGTGCGGGCCCTGCTGGACAGCCAGTTCAAGATCGGCGCCGACGCGGGGATCTCCTTCGTCACCCTCGGCGCCGGCGTGCAGGGGGCCACCACCGCCGCCTTCCGGGCCGACATCGTGGCCTATTCCAAATCGCGTGGACTCTACGCCGGCATTTCGCTCGACGGCGGCCTGCTGGGCGCCCGCACCGAGTGGAACCAGGCCTACTATGGCCAGCCGCTGGCAGCCCAGCAGATCGTGCTGGAAGGCCAGGGCAACAATCCCGGCGCCGACCCCCTGCGCGAAACCCTCGCCCGCTACTCCGGCAATTAGCCGCCGGAGCCGGGGAAGGCTCCCCCTGGAAAACCGGGGCCGAGGCGGGGTAACCTCGTGCCATGTCCAGCCCCATCTCCGGCCCCGCCGTCCCGTTCTGGAAGAGCAAACGCCTCGAGGACCTCTCCCCGGAGGAATGGGAGAGCCTGTGTGACGGCTGCGGCCGCTGCTGTCTGCACAAGCTGCGCGACGAGGAGACGGGCGAGATCAGCTTCACCAATGTCGCCTGCCGGATGCTCGACCTCGAGACGGCGCGCTGCCGCCGCTATGCCAGCCGCACGCGCTGGGTGCCCGATTGCGTCACCCTGACGCCGCAGGATCTGCGGGAGATCGACTGGCTGCCTCCCTCCTGCGCCTACCGGCTGGTGGCCGAGGGCGCCGACCTGCCGGCCTGGCATCCGCTGGTCTCGGGCGACCCGCAAAGCGTGCACGCCGCCGGCGCCTCCGTGCGCGGCCGCGCCGTGAGCGAGCGCGAGGCCGGGCCCCTCGAGCACCATATCGTCGACTGGCCGGGCCGGCTGCCGCGGGTCCCTCGCCGCCGGCCTCGTTCCCCCTCCTGATCCCCCCAAGGAGCCCTTTCATGCGCGCCCGCTTCCGTGCCCCGCTCTCGCTTCCGATCGTCCTGGCCGCCCTCGCGCTGACCCTCTCCTCCCTGGCGCTCTCCGCCTGCCACACCGCGGCCGGCGTCGGCGAGGATGTCTCGGCCGCGGGCCACGCCGTGACCCACGGCGCCGAATCCGTGGAAAAACACCTCTAGAGCAGATCACGATCCGGCGGGATCACCGGGTCGCGTGAACCTGTTCGGAGAAACGAAACGCTCTAAGCCCCTCCGAGGAGCCCTTTCATGAATCACAAGCTTTCCCTGGCGATGGTCTTCGCGGCCCTCTCCGTGCTGCTCGCCGCCTGCAACACCGCCGCCGGTTTCGGCAAGGACATGTCGGCCGCCGGCCAGGCCATGACCGACAAGGCCGAGCACGTCAAAAACAAGTAGCCGTTGCCGCCGCGCACCGGGAGGACCAGCCTGGAGCGATGGAGACGCGCGAGTCGGAAATCGTGGCGCTGCCCGGCGGCGCGGCGCAGGTGGCGTGGAGGCGCAACGCACGGGCCCGCCGCGTCAGCCTGCGCATCGATGCCCGCACGGGCATGGTGGTGGTGACCCTGCCGGCCCGCACCGGGCGGCGGGCGGGGCTGGCGCTGCTGACGGAACACGCCGGCTGGGTCGCCGAACGTCTCGAGGCCCTGCCCTGCGCCGTGCCGTTCGCCCCCGGCGCCCGGGTGCCGATCGACGGGGTCGAATACCCGGCCTGCCATGCTCCGGAGGGCCGGGGCGGAGCGTGGATCGAGGACGGCGAGATCGTGGTGAGCGGCGGGGCCGCGTTTTTCGCCCGCCGGCTGCGCGACTTCCTGCGTGCCGAGGCCCGGCTGCGGCTGGGCCGGCGGGTGGCGGCCATGGCGGCACGCGCCGGGGTCCGCCCCTCGCGGCTGCTGGTCAAGGACACGCTCTCGCGCTGGGGCAGCTGCGCCGCCGACCGCACCATCGCCCTCTCGTGGCGGCTGGTGATGGCCCCCCCCTTCGTGCAGGACTACGTGGCGGCGCATGAGGTGGCACACCTGCGCCATATGAACCACGGGCCGGCATTCTGGGCCCTGGTGGCCCGGCTGACACCGCACCGGGCGGCGGCACAGGCCTGGCTGGGCGCCCAGGGAACGCGGCTCCAGCGGATCGGCGCGGGGAGTGGAACGGTTTCGTGATATAAAATTTTTCGTTTTTATTTTTCAAATCCCGCTCCTGTACAGAACGTGCGACCATAGTCGTCCGCCCACGACAAAGTTCCATTTATGTAATATTTTATAATAAATCTCCCGGAACGAACGGCAGGAGACCTCCCCCGGCCGCTCTGGATGATTTTATTGTAATTTTATTTTATCATGTATGCTACCATGGTTGTGTGGTTCTGCACCGAATAGCGGGATTTCCGCGATTCCATCCCACCACCCCCTGCGCCAGTGCCGGCTCTCCCCCGCGCCGCGGCGTGGACATGGGATTGCTCCCCGGCTCCGGGCGTTGCATGTTAAAATGTTTTCTAAACCCCCCGGCCTTCCAAGAAGCCGGGGCAGCAAGTGCAACGAAACGGGAGAGACGTGCATGTCGAGCATCAGCACTACCCGCCGCGAGATTCTCGCTGGCGCTGTCGGACTGGCCGCCCTGGGCAGCCGCTCTGCCATGGCAGCCACTGCGCCCGCCCTGCCGAGTTCCCCGGTCACCCTCAACATCATCGACGTCGCCGGGAACCTCCAGCTCACCCAGGGCGCCATCGAGGAATATGCCCGCGCCAACCCCAAGCTGATTTCGCGCGTTACCTTCTCACAGGCCCCCGCTCCCGAGCTTCCCGGCAAGCTCAAGGCCCAGCAGGCCGCCGGACGCGTGGACATCGACATCGTCATGACCGGCACCGATGCGCTGGCCGCCGGCATCGACCAGAACCTGTGGATCCCGGTGCTGAAGGACTATGGCTCGGTGCTGCCCAACCTGCAGGAACTTCTCCTGCCCGGTGCGTGGAAGATGCAGGGCCTGGCGGAAGGCCAGGCGCTCGCCGTCGCCTTCTGCCCGGCCGGCCCGATCCTCGAATACATGCCCGACGCGGTGAAGATCCCGCCCAAGACCGCCAAGGATCTGCTGGAATGGGCCAAGGCGCATCCGCGCCGCTTCTTCTATGCCCGCCCCGCCAACTCCGGCCCGGGCCGCACCTTCATCCAGGGCCTGCCCTACATCCTGGGCGACAAGAACCCCAAGGACCCCGAGAAGGGCTGGGACAAGACCTGGGGATATCTCACCGAACTCGGCAAATACATCGAGTACTACCCGACCGGCACCTCCGCGACGATGAAGGAACTCGGCGAAGGCTCGCGCGACATCATCGCCTCGCATCTCGGGTGGTATGTCAACACCCGCGTCCTCGGCATCGTGCCGAAGGAAGCCAAGATGGGCACCTTCGAAGGATTCCACTGGGTCACCGACCAGCACTACTGGGCGATCCCCAAGGGCGTTTCCAATGACCACCTGGCCGTGGTGCTCGAGCTGTTCAAATACATCCTCACCAAGCCCGCCCAGGCCCGGATCTACGACAAGGGCTACCACTTCCCCGGACCTTCGGTGAAAGGCGTCACCCTCGACATGGCCCCGCCCGACAGCCAGAAGGCGGTCAGAGAGTTCGCGCCTCCGGGCATCGACAAGCTGATTGCCGACGTGCCGATGGAGACCCCGCTCGACGCCCAGAAGCTGGTCTATGCCTTCCAGCGCTGGGACCAGCAGGTCGGCGCTCAGGTCGGTAAATAGGCGTCGGCAAGTAACTTCGGCAAGTTCGGGAATAGACAATCGTGGCGATCGTCTCTCGCGATTTCCGGGAGCTGCGGCTTGAAGGTGTCGGCCGCGCTTTCGGACAGCTCAACGCCCTGCAGGACATCACTCTGACCGTCAAGCGGGGCGAGTTCGTCGCGCTGGTGGGACCGTCGGGCTGCGGCAAGTCGACAACGCTCAACTGCATTGCCGGCCTGCTGCAGCTTACCGACGGCAGCATCTGGCTGGACGATCGTCGCATCGACCAGACCGGGCCCGAGGACCGCGGCTTCGGCATGGTGTTCCAGAACTATGCGCTGTTTCCGCATATGTCGGTGCGGCGCAACATCGGCTTCGGGCTCGCTACCCAGCACCGCCCGAAGGACGAGATCGCCAAGCGGGTGGACGAGGCCCTTGCCCTCGTCCGCCTCGAAAGCCAGGCCGAGAAGCTCCCCGGCCAGCTTTCCGGCGGGCAGCAGCAGCGCGTCGCCATCGCCCGCGCGGTGGTGGTCGAGCCGCCGCTGGTACTGATGGACGAGCCGCTCTCCAACCTCGACGCCAAGCTGCGCCTGGAGATGCGCGCCGAGATCCGGCGCATCCACACCATGCTGGCCTGCTCGACCATCTACGTCACCCACGACCAGGAGGAGGCCCTCTCGCTCGCCGATCGCATCGTCGTGCTGATCGACGGGAAGATGCGCCAGGTGGGCACCCCCGAGCAGCTCTACATGGCACCCGCCAACCGCGACGTCGCCGAGTTCATGGGCTACCGCAACCACGTCAAGACGACCGCCCGCCCCGTCGAGGGGGGCATCGCCGTGACCATGTGCGGCGCCGCAATGCTCGGCACCGTGCCCCATACCGCCGGCTATGAGACGGTGCAGGGCGCGGCAATGGCGGCGATCCGCCCCGACGACCTCCACCCCGAGGCCGACGGGCCGCTCGCCGCCCGCGTGGAAATCGCCGAGTACCACGGCCGCGACTTCTATTGCGTCGGCAAGGCCGAGGACGGGACCGATCTCTATTTCCGCTCTCCCCGCCGGGTCGCCCCGGGCGAGGTGGTCCGCCTCAACGCCGATCCCTCGCGCGTGCTGGTGTTCGCAACATGAGCGCCGCCAACCTTACCCTGCGCCAGCGGCTGCACGAGCGCGGGCTCGACGGAGTGACCCTGCTGGTCGTCCCCGGCGTGCTGTTCGTGCTGGCCCTGTTCATCTATCCGTCGATCTACGGGCTGCTGCTCTCCTTCGAGCCGAAGGAGGGCGGGGTGTTCGGAAACTACATCAAGTTCTTCTCCGAGCCCTTCCTCTACACCACCATCACGAAAACCCTGGTCATCGCCATTCCCGCCACCGCGATCAACATGATCCTCTCGGTGCCGGTGGCGATGCGCGTGCGGCTGATGAAGCACCCGCGGCTGCTCACCACCATCCTGGTGATCCCCATCACGCTGGGCACGGTGATGGTGGCCGAGGGCATGCTCACCTATCTCGGCCCGCGCGGCTGGCTCAACCGCACGCTGATGTTCTTCGCGCTCGTCGACGAGCCCGTGCGGCTGATCCACAACTACTGGGGCGTGATGCTCTCGCTGGTCATCACCGGCTTCCCCTTCACCTTCCTGCTCACGCTCTCCTACATCACCGGCATCGATCCCTCGCTCGAACAGGCCGGGGCAATGCTCGGGGCACGGGCGCGCATGCGCTTCTGGCGCATCATCCTGCCGCTGCTCGCGCCGGGGCTCGCCATCACGCTGGCGCTTTCGTTCGTGGCCGCCTTCACCGTCTATCCCTCGGCGGTGCTGCTCGGCGCGCCGGCCGGCCCCACCCGCGTGATCTCGATCGCGGCCTACACCGCAGCCTTCGAGGAATACGACTACTCGATGGCCTCGGCGGTGGCGATGCTGATGGCAGCCGTGCAGGTGATCGTCGTGGCATTCCTGCTGAGTCTGCGCGGATTGTTCTTCCACGGTCCGGCCAGCAGCGGAAAGGGTTGAGAGCATGCCTCGCTCCATCGGAGAACGGCTCTGGGCCCTCTCGGTCTGGACCTTCATCGGCTTCTTCATCCTCAACCTGGTGGCGATGATCGGCAGCGTGCTGGTCAACTCCTTCGGCACGCGCTGGTTCAACACCTGGCTGCCCAACGGCTTCACCCCGAGCTGGTACGCGCTCGCGTGGAACGAGTTCAAGCTGCCCGACATCCTCATCGTCACCATCGAGGTGGTGGGGGCGGTGGTGATCATCTCCGGGCTGATCGGCGTGCCCGCCGCCTATGCCATGGCGCGCCGGCGCTTCCCCGGCAAGACCGCGGTGATGGCGATCTTCCTGCTGCCGCTGCTGGTGCCGCCGATGACCTACGGCATCCCGCTCGCGACAGTGCTCTACCAGACCCATCTCGGCGGCACCCTGATCGGTGTGATTCTCGCCAACCTGATCCCCTCGGTCACCTTCGTGACCCTGCTGATGATCCCCTTCGTCGAGCAGATCGACCCACGCGTGGAATCCGCGGCCCGCGTGTTCGGCGCCTCCACCGGGCGGATGTTCGTCCAGATCCTGGTGCCCCTGCTGCTGCCAGGCATCCTCGCCTCGCTGCTGCTGGTCCTGGTGCGCACCATCGCCATGTTCGAGCTGACCTTCCTCACCGCCGGCGCCACCAGCCAGACCCTGGTCGTCGCCCTCTACTACGCGGTGTTCGCCGCCGGCGTGCGGCCGGGCCAGTCCATCGATGCCATGGCCGTGGTCTACATGGTCACCACGCTGATCTGGCTGCTTATCGCGCTGAGGTTCGTCAACCCCACCCAGATCGTCACCCGGGCCAAGCGGTAGGCGGGATTCTCCTGCCGGGGAGGCTTATCGGCCCCTCCGGCAGCGGGGAGAGGGACGCCTCCCTCCGCCCGGCCCACGCGGGAGGGCATGGCAGCACGCGCGTTGCACGCCGCCCGACCCGCTGCTAAGTAGATCTCCGACAGCGAAAGCAGAAAGCGGATCATGAAGTTGCGCTATCGTCTTCTTTCCGGCCTGGTGGCATTCATGGCCGTGGGTCTGCTGGCGGCCTGCAGCTCGAGCAGCGGCGGCAGCGACGCCAAGCCGAACACCACCTACATCATCGTGCCGAACGGACAGGCGGTGCCGACGCCCACCCCGGCGCCCTGAGCCTTCGCCCTACGGCGCGTTGTGGATCGTGCAGGCTCCGCCCGAAACGGCGGCGGCCCGCCCGAGAGCCTGCCCGGCGAACACCACGCCGAAGGAACTGACCTCGATGCCCGCCGCCCGCAGCGCATCGATCGCCCAGGTGTTGCACGTATTGAATCCGGAATATTCCGTGCGCGTGGCATAGAACACGCTGCCCGGGAAGGACCCCTTGCCGATCGCCACCGGCATGCCCTCGGCGGTCCGCAGAGACTCCCAGATGAACCCTGACAAGCGTTCCGCCCCGCCCGGCGGCAGAACCAGCAGGGTTTGCGTGCCGTCCTCATAGGCGCGCTCCGGCGGGGCCGTCAGGCCGACCACCAGCAGCGTGCCGCTGCCGGGAAACGGGCCCACCAGCAGATCCCCCGAGGTCGTCACCGGCGCCATCATGAAGGTGCGCTTGCCGAAGCCCACCATCAGCACGCGAAGCCCCGGGTAGGCCTCGCGGAAAAAGGCCATCTTCCCCCTCAGCACGGAGGCGGGGATGGCAAGGTCGGTGTGCCAGCCGTGCGCGACGAGCCACACGGCGTCTGCCGGGGGCATGTCTCCCGCGCCGCACTCGGGGGGAGCGTCTGCACACCCCCCGAGTGCGGCCAGCAGGAACAGGACGAGGAGGCGAAGTCTCATCTCCGGATGCTCGCGCAGCGGAGCGCCTCCCCTTCCGCCTCAGCGCGAGCGCAGCGTCTGGTGCGCGGCAAGTGCCGCAAGCTCGACGATCTGCCCCGCCGAGGCATCCATCGGCACCAGCTGGGCGGCGTGCGACAGGCCGTAGAGCAGCGGCCCGATGGTGGTGCCGCCCCCCAGCCGGGGCGCCAGCCGCGAGGTGATGTAGGCGGAGTGCAGGCCCGGCATGATCAGCACATTGGCCGAAGCGGTCAGCCGACAGAACGGATAGTGCGAGCGGTAGGTCGCATCGAGCGCGACGTCGGGGCTCATCTCTCCGTCGTACTCGAAGTCCACGCTGCGGGAGTCGAGGATCTTGACCGCCCGGCGCAGCTCCAGCCCGGCATCGGAATCCTCGCTGCCGAAGGTGGAGTAGGAGAGCAGCGCGACGCGCGGCTCATGACCGAGGCGGCGGGCCTCGGCGGCGGCCCCGCAGGCGATGTCGGCGAACTGCTCGGCGGTCGGCCGCACGTTCATCATCGTGTCGGCCACGAAGATGGTGCGTCCGGAGTGGCTCAGCATCAGCGTCAGCCCGAAGGGCACGCCGCCCGGCACCGGGTCGATGGCGCGCGCGATCTCGTCGAGGCAGCGCGCGGCCGGCAGCGCCAGGCCGGTGACCATGGCGTCGGCGTCACCGCAGGCCACCATGCAGGCGGCGAACACGTTGCGCTCGTCGCGGACCATGCGCATGCAGCCCCCTTCGAGCACGCCCTTGCGCTGCAGGCGCCGGTAGAGGAACTCCTGGTACTTCTCCGCGGCATTGGAGGTGGCGCCGCAGTGGATCTCGATGCCCTTGGGGTCGGCGCCGAGGGCGGCGAGGCAGTTGCGGATCCGCTCGGGCTCCCCCACCAGGATCGGCGTGCCGTAGCCTTCGTTGCGGAAGGCGACGGCGGCGCGGACCATCTTTTCCTCCTCCCCCTCGGTGAACACCACGCGGCGCGGCTGGGCGCGCACGCTCTCCATGATGGCCGCAAGGGCGCCGGCGGTGGGATCGAGACGGCCGGACAGCTCGAAGGCGTAGTGGGCCAGGTCGGGGATGGGCTTGCGCGCCACGCCCGAATCCATCGCGGCCCGCGCCACGGCCGGCGGGATGCGCGAGATCAGCCGCGGGTCGAAGGCGTTGGGGATGATGTATTCCGGCCCGAAGCGCAGCGCGCGTCCGGCGGCCGCGCCCACCTCGTCGGGCACGTCCTCGCGGGCGAGCTGGGCCAGCGCCTCGGCGGCGGCGATCTTCATCTGCTCATTGATAGTGGAGGCCCGCACGTCGAGCGCCCCGCGGAAGATGTAGGGGAAGCCGAGAACGTTGTTGACCTGGTTGGGATAGTCGGAACGCCCGGTGGCGATGATGGCGTTCGGGCTGGCCGCGCGCGCCGCCTCGGGGGTGATCTCCGGGTCGGGGTTGGCCATGGCGAAGAAGATCGGCTTGTCGGCCATCGACTTCACCATCTCCTGGCTCACCGCGTCCTTCACGGAGAGGCCGAGGAACACGTCGGCGCCCTCGAGCGCCTCGGCGAGGGTGCGCGCCTTGGTCTCGATGGCGTGCGCGCTCTTCCACTGGTTCATGCCCTCGGGGCGGCCGGCATAGACCACGCCCTTGGTGTCGCACAGCGTGACGTTGCCGTGCGGCATGCCCATGGCCTTGATCAGCTCGACGCAGGCGATGGCCGCCGCGCCCGCGCCGTTGACCACCATGCGGGTGTTCTTGATGTCGCGCCCGGTCAGATGCAGCGCATTGATCATCCCGGCGGCGCACACGATCGCCGTGCCGTGCTGGTCATCGTGGAAGACGGGGATGTCCATCAGCTCGCGCAGGCGCTGCTCGATCACGAAGCACTCGGGGGCCTTGATGTCCTCGAGGTTGATGCCGCCGAAGCTCGGCCCGAGGTAGCGCACGCAGTTGACGAACGCATCGATGTCCTCGGTGGAGATGCACAGGTCGACGCCGTCCACGTCGGCGAAGCGCTTGAAGAGGGCGACCTTGCCCTCCATCACCGGGATGGCGCCGAGGGCCCCGAGGTTGCCCAGCCCGAGCACGGCAGTGCCGTTGGAGACCACGGCGACCATGTTGCCCTTGGTCGTGTAGGTGTAGGCGAGCGAGGGGTCGCGGCGGATTTCCAGGCAGGGCGCGGCCACTCCCGGCGAGTAGGCCAGCGACAGGTCGCGGGCGGTGGTCAGCGGCTTGGTGATGTGCGTTTCCAGCTTGCCGGGGCGGCCGGCGGCGTGCATCGCCAGAGCCTCCTGGTCGGAAACATGTGCCGTCTGGACGTCGTGACTGGCCTCAGCCATCGAGCGTACCTCCTCAACGTATGTGACTGTACGAATATACTGACGCGGACATGTATGAGCGCAATCCCGCAGGCCGTGAAGCCGGCGAAGCGCGGAGCCGCCCTGCGGAGATGGGCCCGGAGATGGGCCCGGAGATGGGCCCGGAGATGGGCACGCGCGCGATGCCGGACGTCATGTGCCGACGGGGTCCCTCGCGCGTCCTGCCGCGAGGCGCTAAACGGGAGGGATGCCCACTCTCGCTCCGCCTCCCTCCCCCCAGGGCGCCACGCCCTCGATGGCCCAGTGGTTCGCCGCCAAGGAGGCGCACCCCGATGCGCTGCTGTTCTTCCGCATGGGGGATTTCTATGAACTCTTCTTCACCGACGCCGAGGCCGCCGCCGCCGCGCTCGACATCGCGCTCACCCATCGCGGCGAGCACGCGGGTCAGCCGATTCCGATGTGCGGTGTGCCTTTCCATGCCGCGGAATCCTACCTCCTGCGGCTGATTCGCCACGGCTTCCGCGTGGCGGTGGCCGACCAGATGGAGGACCCCAAGACCCGCACCTCCAAGGCGCTGATCCGCCGCGAGGTGACCCGCCTCGTCACCCCCGGCACCCTCACCGAGGACGCGCTGCTGGAGCCGGGCCGGCCCAATCTGCTGCTGGCCCTGGTCGCGGAAGGGCGGCAGATCGGCGCGGCCTGGCTCGACATCTCGACGGGCCTGTTCGAGACCCAGGCCCTCTCCGACGACGGCCTGGCCGAGCTGCTGGGGCGGCTGGATGCGGCGGAGATTCTCGCCCCCGCCGCCTTGCGCCTGGGCACGTTCGAGGAGAAGCGCGGCCCGGAGCGGCTGCCCTCCGCCCCGGCGGCGGCGCGACGGCTGCTGGCGGAGGCCTTTTCGGTCGCCTCGCTCGATGCCTTCGGCACCTTCTCCGATGCCGAGGCCCAGGCGGCGATGCTGGCGCTCGACTACGTG
>CALNAL010000270.1 GCA_937874445.1 uncultured Acetobacteraceae bacterium
GTTCTCCTTTCGAGAAAGGAGAACCAGGAAAGCTTTATTCGTGAAGGCTCCGCGCTTGTGTCAGCCGCGGAGCCCAACGAATAAAAGTCCTTTTTGCTTCTTTTTCCTTCAGGAAAAAGAAGACCTTCCTTGCCTTGTCGGGTGCCCCCGTGCCTGACCTCAGAACGCGGCGCAGGCCGGGGAGAGGGCCAGTCCCACCGATTCCTGGGCGAAACGGGCGCGGTAGGCCGTGCGGATTTCCTCCAGCGCGGCGAGGCGCCCGGCGGAGGGCGGGGCGAGCACCACCAGCACCCGCGACGATTCGGCAACGATGCGGCCGCTGCCCGGCTCGCGCCACTGGCCGCGGCCGGCCAGCACGGTGAAGCCGTCGGGGAAGCGGGGGGTGACGGAGCGGGCGAGAAAATCCGTCCAGGCGGCCTCGTCCACCCCGGTCGTGCCGAAATAAAGCTCGGCGCGCTGCCACGGCGCGGTGCCGAGAGGGCAGACGGGGGGAGCGCAGGCGGCGGGCAGCAGGGACAGCAGCAGCAGGAGGGCGCGCATCCCGGGGCGCCGGCTCAGGCGTCCGGCCCCGGTCGGCCGGGGACGGCGTGGGAGGCCGGGGGGACGCACTGCTGGAGGTCCTCGACCGTGGCCTGCTCGACGGCCTCGAGATGGACCACCAGCGCGGCCTGGGCCGCCGCGCGATCGCGCCGCATCATGGCGTCGAGGATGGCGAGATGCTGGCGGCAGGAGGCGGAGAGGCGATGCACGCCGGTGGCCCCCAGCACGCGCAGCCAGCTGATATAGGGATCGAAGGAGACCTGCACGCCGACCAGCCGGGCGTTCCCGGAGGCGGCGACGATGCTGCGGTGCAGCCGGGCGTCGGCGCGGAAGAAGGGAGCGTATTCGCCGGCGTCGGCGGCCACCTGCGCGGCCAGGGCCTCCTCGCGCAGGTCGCGCAGCAGGGCTTCGGGCATGACCGGGGTGGCCAGCCCGATGGCCATCCATTCCATGGCGCGGCGGAGCTGGCAGACCTCGTGCACGTCGTCGATGGTGGGCTGGGTCACGAAGGTGCCGGAGCGTGCCTTGGTCTCGATCAGGCGCTCGAACTCGATGCGCTTGAGGGCGTCGCGCACCGGGGCACGGGAGATGCCGAACTCCGCGGCGATGGCGCCGGGATCGATGCGCTGGCCGGGTTTCAGCACGCCGGTGACGATCCGCTGCACCAGGATGCGGTGCAGGCGATCGGAGATCAGCTCACCGACCGAGACCGTGGCATCGGTCTCGGGAAGGGGGAGTGGGTCAAAATGACCGAAAGCTGAAACGACATCGACCATGATGGACTCATAGCAACGCGAAAAGCACAGGGCCAGAGCGTCGCGACGGGCATGAGGGCGGAGGAGCCCCGGAGAACGGCCGGAACGGGCGCCTCATGTTCTGAGGGCGTCGAGGAGAATCTGGGCGGGGTGGAGGGCGCGGCGGGAGGTGGCGTCGGCGATCTGGTGGCGGCAGCTGGTGCCGGTGGCGGCGATGATGTCGTCGGGGGCGGCGGCGCGGACCGCCGGCAGCAGCACCTGCTCGCCGATCTTCAGCGACAGCGCGTAGTGCTCCTTCTCGTAGCCGAACGCGCCGGACATGCCGCAGCAGCTGCTCGGGATCTCGCGCACCGTGTAGTGGCGCGGCAGGCCCAGCACCCGCAGCACCGAGGCGCTCGTGGTCAGCGCCTTCTGGTGACAGTGCACGTGCACCAGCACCGTGCGCGCCTGCTCGGTGAAGGCGTCGGGGCCGATCCGCCCGGCGTCCATCTCGCGGGCGAGGAACTCCTCGAACATCAGGCTGCGTCCGGCGAGCGCCTGCGCATCCGCGCGCAGTTCCGGGGCGGCGAGGTCGGGATACTCGTCCTTGAAGCAGGACACCGCCGAGGGTTCCAGCCCGATCAGCGGGGCCTCGTCGGTGACCATTCCGCTGAGGAAACGCACGTTGCAGTCCACCAGCCGCTTGGCCCGCTTGAGGAAGCCGCCGGAGATCAGCGCCCGGCCGCTCTCGCCGGGGCGCACCAGCACCACCTCGTAGCCCAGCGCGGCCAGCAGCTTGACGGCGGCGATGCCGATCTCGGCCTCGTTGAGGTCGGTGAACTCGTCGCAGAAGAGATGCACCTGCCGGCCGGTGGCGGGGGCCGCGGGGCGATTGCGGCGATACCAGGCGGCGAGCGTGACGCGGCAGACGGCGGGCAGGGAGCGGCGCGGGGCGAAGCCGAGCACGCGCTTGATGAGCCCGCCGGTGAGGCGGTTGGCGGCGAGGAAGTTGAAGAGGGGGGCCACCGGCACGGCCAGGCGCATCAGCGGCGCGAAGCCCGCGATGACGCGCGAGCGCAGGTCCGGGGCGTGGGCGTCGTGCCAGTGCTGGAGGAACTCGGCCTTGAGGCGGGCCATGTCCACGCCGGCCGAACACTCGCTCTTGCAGCCCTTGCAGGCGAGGCAGAGGTCGAGCACGTCGTGGATCTCGACGTGGTCGAAGGGGTTCGCCCGGCCCGAGTGGGTGAGGAACTCGCGCAGCACGTTGGCCCGCCCGCGGGTGGAATCCTTCTCCTCGCGCGTGGCCATGTAGGTGGGGCACATCAGCCCCCCGCGGATCTTTTTGCACTCGGCCATGCCGGAGCAGCGTTCCACGGCGCGGACCAGCCCGAGGTCGCGGCTCCAGTCGAAGTAGGTGGGCAGCTCCGGCGTCGTCCCCTGCGGCGTGTAGCGCATGTGGGCGTCCATCTTCGGAGCGCGCACGACGCGGTTCGGGTTGAGGATGCCGGCGGGATCGAAGCTGTCCTTGACCTCGCAGCAGAGGCGGTAGTTCTCCTCGCCGATCATCTTCGCGAGGAACTCGCCGCGCGTATGCCCGTCTCCGTGCTCGCCCGACAGCGAGCCGCGGAATTCCTTGACCAGGGCTGCGGTGTTTTCCAGGATCCAGCGATAGAGGCGGTGGCCTTCCGCGGTCTTGAGATCGAGAAAGACGATGGTGTGCAGCTCACCGTCGCCGGCGTGGGCGGAATGCGTGTATTCCACGCCGGCCCCGTCCAGCAGCTTTTCGAGACGGATGACGTAGTCGGGCAGGTCGCGGATATCGAGCGCGCAATCCTCGATCAGCTCGCAGGCCTTGCTGTCGCCGGGCTTGGAATTGTTGATGCCGCCGAGGGCGCGGCGCAGATCCCAGATTCTGTCTACATCCGCGCCGAACCACAGCGGCCAGGCGTAGCCCATGCCGCGGCTCTTGAGCTTTTCCACCATGGCCGTCGCCTTGGCTTCCACCGCCGCGCGGCTGGCCTCGGAGAACTCCACCACGATCACCGTCTGCGGCGTGCCCTGGATCCACTGGCTGCTGCGGGCGACGAGGTTGGTGGAGCTGTGCTCGTTGTTTTCCAGCACCTGGCGGATGTGGAACGCGCCGAAAAGTTCGCAGGTGGTGGGCCCGAACTCGCGGGCGATCAGGGTGGCCCGCAGCGCCTCGATGCTGTCGCGGAAATGCAGGGTGACGACCCCGGTGACCGGCGGAGGCAGCGTCGCGAGGTCGAGTTTGGCCTCGGTGACGAGGCAGAGCGTGCCCTCCGAGCCGCACACCAGCTGGCACATGTTGAAGTCGGGCCCGCCGGGGGTGAAGACGTTGGAGCGGGCGAGCAGATCGATGGCGTAGCCGTTGTTGCGGCGGCGGATCTCGGGCTTGGGATATCCCTCGACGAGGCCGCGGCGGGTCTCGGGGTCGGAAAGGCGCTGGTAGAGATGCTGGTAGATGCGCCCCTCCAGGGTGGGCAGCGCGCGCTTGGCGTGGAAGGCGGCGGGGGAGAGCGCCTCGAAGCTGGCCTCGCTGCCGTCGGTGAGGATGGCCTTGCAGGAGATCAGATGCTCGCGGGTGCAGCCCCAGACCAGGGAGTGCATGCCGCAGGAGTTGTTGCCGATCATGCCGCCGATGAAGGCGCGGTTGGCGGTGCTGGTCTCGGGGCCGAAGAGCAGGCCGGCGGGGGCGAGTTCGGCGTTGAGGATGTCGCGGATGACGGCGGGCTCGACGCGCACCCAGTGCTCGGCGCGGTTGAGCTCGAGGATGCGGTCGAAGCGGCGCATGTCGACGACGAGGCCGCTGCCGACGACCTGCCCGGCGAGCGAGGTTCCGGCCCCGCGCGGCACCAGCGCCACGTGGTTCTCGCCGGCCCAGCGGACGATGGCCTTGAGGTCGTCGGTGGTCTCGGGAGTGACGACGCCGACAGGAAACTCGCGATAGGCGGAAGCGTCGGTCGCGTAGATCACGCGCGTCGTGCGGTCGGCGAGAATGCGTCCCTTGATCCGCCTCGACAGGCTCGCCAGGGGTTCCGGCAGGCTCCCCTCCGTCGCCGCGGGAAGGGCATCGAGATTCAAACGATCGACCGCTTCATGCATCTTTGACGTTCCTCTGCCAGCGGTCGGGAATCCCGCCGCTGATCTGTTCGACAAGCCCGGAGCGGTGGCGGGCCCGCCTGCCTCCGCGTGGCACGGAGGCAGGCTCCGCTACCGACCCATACGACACTCAGGTCAAGGATTCACGTCGTAGCATCAGCATGGCAACCATGGCGAACGCGGCGCCGACCGCAATGGTCAGCAGGCCGATGGTGAAGCTGCCGGTGGTGTCGCGGATCCAGCCCATCACGAAGGGGCCGGCAAAGCTGCCGAGATTGCCGACCGAGTTGATGATGGCCAGTCCCGCCGCCGCCGCCGTGCCGGACAGCAGCGTCGAGGAGAAGGTGAAGAAGGGAGGCGCGAAGGCATAGACGCCGAACGCGGCGACGCAGATGAGCAGCGTCATCACGACGGGATCGTGGACGAACACGCACAGGGCCAGCGGGATGGCCAGGGCGGCCGCGCCGAGCGCGCAATGGCCCTGCCGCGAGCCGGAGTGGGCGTCGGAGTAGCGGCCCCAGAAGGGCAGCGCGACGGCGGTGCAGGCATAGGGGATGGCGGTGATGATGCCGGTCCAGCCGACCCCGGTGCCGAAGCCCGCGACGATCTGCGGGAGGAACAGCGCCAGGCCCATGCCCGAGAGGCACATGCCGAAATAGCAGGCGCTCAGCCAGAGCACGCCGGGATGGGTGAAGACCTGGCCGAGCGAAAGCTGCTGCGGCTTGACGGTGCGGACCCGGTCCTCCTCCACGCGCGCGATCAGCAGGGCCTTCTCCTCGGAGGTCAGCCAGGGGGCCTGCTCGGGCGAATCCTGCATGTAGAGCCAGAACACCGCGGCCATCACGACGGCCGGGACGGCCTCGATGATGAACAGCCATTGCCAGCCCTGCAGGCCCCAGACCCCGTCGAGGGCCAGCAGCGGGGCGGAGAGCACCGCGCCCGCGGCGATCGCGACCGGGGAGGCGACGTAGAAGATGGCGATCATGCGTGCCCGGTATTCCGAGGGCAGCCAGAGCGTCATGGTGTAGATGACGCCGGGAAAGAAGCCGGCCTCGGCCGCGCCCAGCAGGAAGCGCACGAAGTAGAAGGATTTTTCCCCGACGACCGTGGCGGTCAGGGCCGCGACGATGCCCCAGGTGAGCATGATGCGGGCGATCCATATCCGCGCGCCGAAGCGGTGCAGCGCGAGATTGCTCGGCACCTCGAAGAGGAAATACGAGATGAAGAAGATGCCGGCCCCGAAGCCGTAGACCGAGGCGGAGAAGCCGAGGTCGCGATTGAGCTGGGTGGCGGCGAAACCGACGTTCACCCGGTCAAGGAAGGCGATGAAGTAGCAGATCATCATGATCGGCAAAAGTCGCCGGAAGACCTTGCCCATGACTGCGTGTTCCGCAGGGGGGGAATTTGTTGCTTCTTGGAGTGTTCCGGTCAGAACGCTCATGGACGTTGTCCTCTCTTGGTGGCGCTGCGAGGCACCGCATCTTGTTTTTTGGCACTGCTTGGTCAGTGCGTCTGCCGGCGGATAGCACCGGCGGCTCCGTCTGTCGCGGGGCCTTCAGCCTGTTTTTGGCGCCCGGGACCGCCGGCGTTTCTCCACGGCGGCGGCGGTCTCGCGGCAAATCGCCCCCCGCGTTCCCGCGCGGGGAAACACGGGGGGCCGGCCCGGCCGGATGGGGATGCGGCCGGACCGCGGGGTCAGGAGAGCATGGTGTCGATCAGGGGATCGAGCTTGGCCTTGTATGCGGCGGGCAGCTCGACGAGGGGCCGGCGGGCGAGGCCGGCGTCGACGCCCTGGCGGGTGACGCAATACTTCAGCATCTCCAGCCAGTGGACGCGCGCGTTGACCTCGGGGTCCATGAAGAAGGTGATGAAGGGAAGGAACTTCTTCCACATGGCACGGCCGGCATCGAGATCCTTGCGGTCGCGCAGGCAGTCCTGCAGGGCGCGGCACTGGCGGGGGAAGGTGGCGGGCAGGCCGGAAAGCCAGCCGTCGGCGCCGGCGGCGTAGGCGGGCAGAGGCGCGTAGTCGTGGCCGTAGAAGATGGTCACGTCGCTCTGGGCGCGCAGGTCGGCGACGCGGTTGGCATCGCCGTGGGCGGCCTTGACGGAGAAGATGGTCTCCTCCTTGAAGAGCATGGAGATCTCGGCGGGGGTCATTTCGTAGCCGGCGAAATGGGGGTTGTTGTAGAGGCAGATGGGCAGGCCGACCTCCTTGCGGATGATGCGCAGGTGGCGGATCGCGGCCTCCTTGTACGGCTTGTAGTAGTAGGGGAGGATGACCATGAGGCCGTCGGCGCCGGACTTCTTGGCGGAGTGGGCGAGGCGGAGGGTCTCCAGGGTGCTGTACTTGCCGACGCTGGCCAGCACCGGAACCTGGCCGGCGACGAAATGGACGACGTGGTCGATGACGGCTTCCTGCTCCTCGTTCATCATGGCGGTCATCTCGCCGGTGCTGCCGGTGACGGAGATGGCCTCGGCGCCGGAGTCGATCAGCCAGGAGACGTATTTTTCCTGGGCCTTGGGGGCGTAGAGCTCGTCCTTGCCCCAGATGGTCAGGGCTGCGGGGCAGATGCCGCGGATTTTCTTCATGGGGGGATTCTCTCGGTTCTTGGAGATTCTTGGACTACAGGCGATTCCTGAGGGAGGCGCCGTGAGAGGATGTCTTTCATGCTCCTCTGATCGCTGATATAACAGCGCTCATGGATAATAGCAACCAGAAACCGGCTCCCTTCGTCGCCTTCATGGCGGCGCGGACCGGGCCGAAATCAGGAAGGATGCCGTCATATGAAGCCGCTTCGCTCCCTTGCCGTCTGCGGCAGCGTCAATGTCGATATCGTCGTCTACGTGGACCATCTGCCCCGGCCGGGCGAAACCCTGCACGCGCGGCGCACGGGAATGGGGCTGGGCGGCAAGGGGGCCAACCAGGCCGCGGCCGTCGCCAGGCTGGGCGCGCCGGTCGGCCTGGTCGGCCGCACCGGAGACGACGCCTTCGGGGCGCTGGCCCGCGAGAAGCTGGCCGGCTTCGGCGTCGGGCTGGAGCATCTGGCCGTCGATCCGGCTTCCGCCACCGGCACGGCGATGATCGAGATCGACTCGGCCGGAGAGAACACCATCGTCGTGGCGGGAGGGGCCAACATGGCCTTCACCGAGGCCGATCTCGCCCCGGCGCACGCGGGGCTCGCCGCGGCCCCGGTGCTGCTGCTCCAGTTGGAGATTCCGCTGCCCGTGGTCCTGGCCGCCGCCGCTGTCGCGCGGGCGGGGGGGGCGCGGGTGATCCTCGACCCGGCTCCGGTGCCCGCCGACGGACTGCCCGATGCGGCCCTGGCAGCCGCCGACCTCGTCACCCCCAACGAGACCGAGACCGAGCGACTCGTCGGCCTGTGCCCGGCCAACGAGGCCGAGGCGGCGGTCGCGGCCGAGCGGCTGATCCGGCGCGGTGCGGGCGGTGCGATCATCAAGCTCGGGGCGCGCGGGGTCTATTTCCGCGGGCCGGAGGGGAGCGGCTTCGTTCCGCCCTTCCCGGTGGTGGCGATCGACAGCGTGGCCGCCGGCGACAGCTTCAACGGCGGCCTGGCCGTGGCCCTCGCCGCGGGGCAGACTCTGGGGGAGGCGGTGCGCTTCGCGGCGGCCTGCGGGGCCCTGGCCACCACCCGCCCCGGCGCCTCCGACGCCGCGCCGACTCGCGCCGAGGTGGAGGCCCTGCTCGCCGCCCGGTAGGGGCGTCCGCGCTTCCGTGAATCGCGCGCGGATTCTAAGAGTCGCGCACCAACGGAGGCGGGACATGGCCGCATGGACGACGGGGGGGCGATGGGCTCGCTGATTCCCCCCACACTGGTTCAGCCACTGACCTGGACGATCGTCGCCCTGGCGCTGGCCGGGGTGATCGTGCGGCCGGGACGATGGCCCGAATGGATCTGGGCGGTGGCCGGCGCCGTGGCGCTGGTGGCGGGCGGACTGCTGCCGGCCCCGCGCGCCTGGGCCGGCGTGCGGCGGGGGACCGACGTCTATCTCTTTCTCGCCGGCATGATGCTGCTCGCCGAGGTGGCGCGCCAGGAGGGGGTGTTCGACTGGTTCGCCGCCCACGCCACCCGGGCCGCGCGGGGCTCGGCGACGCGGCTGTTCGACCTCGTCTATCTGCTGGGCGTCCTGACGACGGTGTTCCTCTCCAACGACGCCACCGCCGTGGTGCTGACCCCGGCCGTGGCGGCCATGGCCCGCACCGCGCGTGCCCGGGCGCCGCTGCCGCACCTGCTGGCCTGCGCCTTCGTCGCCAACGCCGCCTCGTTCCTGCTGCCGATCTCCAACCCGGCCAATCTCGTCGTCTATGGCGGGCGGCCGCCGGCGCTGGGGGCGTGGCTGGCGCAATACGGCGTGGCGGCGGTGGCGGCGATCCTCGTCACCTGGGCCGGGTTGCGGGGGCTGGAGCGGCGGGCGCTGCGGTTGGGGCTGCGCTCGGCCGAGGTGCCGCCGCTGCGGCTGGGGCGCGGGGGACGCTGGGCCGCCCTGGGGATCGGCCTGGCGGCGGCCGGGCTGCTGACCTGCTCGGCGCTGGGGCAGCGCCTCGGCCCGCCGAGCCTGGCGCTCGGCGCGGCGGTGGCCCTGGGCTGCGCGCTCCGTGCCCGGCGCTCGCCCTGGGGGTTGGTGCGGCGCGTTTCCTGGGGGGTGCTGCCCCTGGTCGGGGGGCTGTTCGTGCTGGTCACCGCGCTGGAGCATACCGGCGCCATCGCCGCGCTGGCCGCCCTGCTGCGTGCCGTGCCGGCGGCAGGAGCAGGGGCAGGCATGGCGGTGCTGTGCAACCTCGCCAACAACCTCCCGGTGGGGCTGATCGGCGGCGCCGCGGTGCAGGGGGCGGGGACCGATCTGTCCGGAGCGGTGCTGGTGGGCATCGACCTCGGCCCCAACCTTTCCGTCACCGGCTCGCTCGCTACCCTCCTCTGGCTGGCAGCCCTGCGGCGCGAGGGCATCGCGGTCTCCGCCGGGGCCTTCCTGCGCCGCGGGGCGGT
This sequence comes from uncultured Acetobacteraceae bacterium, assembly GCA_937874445.1. Lineage (GTDB taxonomy): Bacteria > Pseudomonadota > Alphaproteobacteria > Acetobacterales > Acetobacteraceae > Rhodovastum. Next base: position 9,398 of record CALNAL010000270.1, read on the forward strand.
GCTGATGCCGGTGGCCCTGGCGGCGGCGCTGGCCGGGCTGCTGCTCTGAGGCGGGATTGGGAAGGAAGGAAGCACTTCTTTTTCCTGAAGGAAAAAGAAGCAAAAAGGACTTTGTCCGTTTGGCTCCGCGCGGGAGGCAGGCGCGGTGCCTCAATGGGGAAAGCCTCGCGGGGAATTTGGAATAGGGGCTTCGCCTTTTTGCATCGGGGCGAAGCCCATAACGCTGCCTTCCCTCTCCGCCCGCCGAGTTTTCCCCGGCTCTGCCGACGTACGGCCTCAAAACGGGGAAAAGTCCTTTTGCTTCTTTTCCTTCAGGAAAAGAAGTCCTTGCTTCCTGGCCGCCCGGCACCACGGCCCGCTGAAAGCGGATGCTTGACTCACTGACATGTCAGTCTGTACGGTGCCGCCCCATGAAGCTGCGCGAACAGGCCTACGAGGCTTTCACCGAGCATCTGCTGGCCCACCGGCTGCAGCCGGGGCAGTTCGTCACCCAGCGTGACCTTGCCGCGCTGACCGGCTTCCCCCTCGGGGCCATCCGCGAGATGATTCCCCGTCTCGAGGCCGAGGGGCTGGTGCGTGCCTTCGCCCAGCGCGGGCTGCAGGTGATGGGCATCGAGCCGCGCCTGGTGCGCGATGCCTTCCAGCTGCGCGAGGTGGTCGAGACCGCCGCGCTGGCCGCCTTCGTGCACAGTGCCGCCGATGCCGAGATCGCCGCCCTGCGCGCCGAACTCGCCGCGGTGATGCGCGAGGCCGCCGCCGGCCCCGCGGACTCCGCCCTGATCGCGCGCGCCCAGGCGGTGGACTGGGGGTTCCACGACCGCATCGTCGAGGCCATGGACAACGCCCTGATCGCCGACCTCCACCGCGTCAACGCCATCCGCATCCGCATGATGATGCGCGACGCCGTGCGCCTCTCGCCCGAGGTGCTGCCGCCCTCGCTGGGCGAGCACGCGCGCATTCTCGCCGCCGTGGCCGCCCGCGACACCCCCGCCGCGCTGGTGGCCCTGCGGGCCCATCTCGCCTCCGCTCGCCGCCGCGCCCTGGGCGTGGAGGTCGAGCCAACTCAGCAAACAGGAAACTCCAGCTCATGAACGACGCCATTCGTGGCTTCTGGGTGGCCACCGCCACTCCCCTCGCGGCCGACGGCACGGTCGATACCGCCCTGCTGCTGCCCCATGTGGACAGCCTGTTCCGGCGCACCGCCGATGGCGTGGTGCTGTTCGGCACCTCGGGGGAGGGGACGTCGTTTTCCGCCGCCGAGCGGCTGCGCGCCGCCGAGGCCCTGCTGCGCCATGGCGTGCCCGCCGACCGGATCGCGCTCGGCATCGGCTTCCCCGCCCTCGACGATACCGTCGCGCTGGGCCGGGAGGCGCTGAAGCTCGGCCTCTACCAGCTGCTCGTGCTGCCGCCCTATTTCTACCACGACGCGCCCGCCGCCGGGCTCGAGGCCGGATACGCCCGCGTCTTCGAGAGGATCGGACGGGCGGAGGCCCGCTACACGCTCTATCACATCCCGCAGGTCTCGGGCGTCGCGGTGCCCTTCGAGGTGCCCGGCCACCTGCGCGCGCGCTTCGGGGCGATGATGGCCGGGGTGAAGGATTCCTCCGGCGAGTTCGCCCAGTTCCGCGCCTTCCGCGCCGCCTCGCCCGATGTGGCGGTGTGCGTGGGCAACGAGACCGACATCGCCCGCGCCCGCGCCGAGGGCGGGGTGGGCACCATCTGCGGCATGGGCAACGTGGTGCCCGGCCTGGTGCGCGCCATGTTCGGCAGCCCCGATGCCGAGGGGCCGATGCGCCAGGCGCTCGACGTGCTGAAAGGGCCGTTCGTGCCGGCGATGCGAGCCATCCTCGCCGCCCAGATCGGCTGCGACGCCTGGCGGATTCCCGCCCTGCCGCTGCTGCCCGCCGACAAGGCCTACGGCGAGGCGGCAGCCCGCGCCATCGCCCAGTGGGAGCCCGCCGGGGGCTGATCCCGGGCGCGGCCGCCAAGCAAGGAAGGCAAGGTGTTCTCCTTTCGGGAAAGGAGAACCAGGAAAGCTTTATTCGTTAAGGCTCCGCGCCTGAAACAGACGCGGAGCCAAACGAACAAAGTCCTTTTTGCTTCTTTTTCCTTCAGGAAAAAGAAGCCTTCCCTTGCTTACTCGGCGAAGTTGGGGGTGAGGTCGAGCTTGCTCCACTTCAAGGACAGCGTGCGGATCACGCCGGCCTCGGCGGCGGAGCGGATGGCCGCGTCGAACCTGTCCTTGAGTTCGGGCTCGCCCTTGCGCAGGCCGATCGCCACGTCGGTGGCGAGCATGGCGCCGCGCATCAGCGGGCCGGTCATGGCGAGGTCCTCGTTGCCGGGCTTGCCGAAGGTGGCCATGGCGTAGACGCCGGAATCGAAGCCCGCGTCGATGCGGCCGGCCTTGAGGTCGAGGTCGCGCTCGGCCGAGTTGCGGTAGGTGCGCACTTCCACGTCCTTGCCGAAATAGGCGCGGATGAGCTGCTCCTGGCTGGTGGACTGCACCACGCCGATGGCCTTGCCCTTCAGCTGGGTGTGGATCTTGTCCATCACCGGGTCGGCCTTGGCCTTGTCGTTGAGGTTGAGGCGCTCGCCGTTCATCGGCATGGCCCCGACATCGCCGCCCTTGACGATCAGGAAAGTGGCCACGCCCGCGGCGTAGGGCACGGTGAAGTCGATCGCCTTGCGGCGGGTCTCGTTGATTCCCATGGTCATGATGAGGTCGAACTTGCCGGCCTGCACGCCGGGAATCATGCTCGCCCAATCGCCGGAGACGATGTCGCACTTGATCTTGGCGCGGGTGCAGAGGTCGCCGATGAGATCGACGTCGAGCCCGACCATCTTGCCGTCGGCGGTGGTGCTGTTCCAGGGCGGGAAGGCGCCCTCGATGCCGACCTTGACCTCGGTCCAGTCCTTGGCCTGGGCAGCGCTGGAGCCGAGGCCGAGGGCCGCGGCGAGAACCAGGGCGGCCAGGCGGAGCGGGGTGTTCATGCGGGAGTCCTTGTCGGGGAGGGGGGAAGAACCGCGTCGAGAGCGGCGTCGGCCTCGGCGAGGGCGTAGGCGAGGCGGTTGCGGGCGCGCCGGGCGGCCACCACGGCGAAGGGGCTGTCGGGAGAGTCCGGCGCCAGCCCGGCCAGCGTGCGCAGCGGCTGCAACGCGGGCCAGGGGGGCAGTTCGAGAGCCTCGTCGTGCACGAAGCGGTCGCCGCGCGTGTAGTTGAGCGGCACCAGCAGGCGGGAGAGGCGCATCAGCACGCGGTTGATCGCCTCCGGGGCGGCCGGGGCGCCGGGCAGGGCGGCCAGGCGGGCGGAAAGCGCCGTCACCGCGGCCCGCACCGCCGCGAGGTCGAGGCGCGCGCCGATGCGCGGCATCACCGCGTCCAGCTCGGCGGCCAGGCTCGCCAGGGTCGCGGTTTCGTCGAGCGGCAGCACCGGCGAGGTCAGCAGCCGGTGCAGCACCCGCAGCAGCAGGGAGGTGTCGCGCACCAGGTTGGCCGGATCGATGTGCGCGATGAGGTCCTGCGGGGTGTGCCACCACCAGCCCAGCCGCGGCGCCGGTCCCGGCGGATGGTGGCTGACCGAGCCGAACATCGAGGGCAGGCCCACCCCCCAGAACGACTGGTCGGCGACGCGGCCGTGGCGGTTGCCCTTGTGGGTCTGCCCCGAGACCGCCTTGACCGCCTCGGCGGCGACGGCCTTGAGCTCGTCGATCACCCCGGAGCGGTCGAGCAGGGTGGCTCCCGCGCCGCCGGTGGAATCGATGTTGACGTGGGCCGCGCAGCGACGGTCGAGTTCGAGGAAGTGCTCGTCGGCGTACCACGCCGAGCCCGAATAGCGCCCGTGCGAATGGCCCGACCAGAAGCACACGCGCAGGCCCCGCCGCCAGCTGTCGCGGCAGGAGGCCAGCAGGCGCGCCGATTCCAGCATGCCGACATTGGCGGTGCCGTTGTCCATCGCGCCGTAGTGCCAGCTGTCGTGGTGGCCGGAGAGCATCACGAAGGGGGCGTCGGGCGCGCCGCCGGGGGCGCCCAGCTCGGCGACCAGGATCGGCGTCTTGCGCCAGCGCGTGTCCACCTCGGTGACCAGCGTGGCCTCCAGCGCCTCGCCACCCTCCAGGCGCGCGCGCAGGGCCTGGCCCTCCGCGTGGGGGATGGTGGCGACGGGCAGCGGCGGGATGTTGCCGCGCGTCTCCAGCGAGGGGCTGCCCCACACCGGGGAGATGCACATCTCGTAGAGTTCCTCGGTGGGGCTGATGTGCAGCAGCCCGGCCACCCCGGCGCGGTGGGCCACCACCGAGACCTCCTCGGTGGCGATGCCCTCGACCAGCGCGATGCAGCCGCGGAAGTCGCCGGCGGCGAAGGCGGCGCGGTCACCGATGCCGGCCGGGACGAGCGGGGCGGTCAGCCCCGGCGTGGGGGTGGACATCGAGTGGGTGATGGCGCGCAGCTCCCGCCCCCCCACCTGCACCGAGCAGCGCCCGGGCAGGGAGATGTAGGCGTCGTGCAGGATCAGCTCGGTGGAGAAGCCGGCCTCCCGCATCGCGCGCTCCAGCCCGTGGAAGCTCTCCAGCTCCTCGGGGGTGCCCGAGAGGCGCACCCGCGCGGTGCACTCGGCCAGCACGCGCATCATCCGCGCGCCGTCGAGCTGTGCCGCCAGGGCGTCGGCGCCCGCCGGATTCCAGGCAGGCGCCATTACCGGGCGGCCT
>CALNAL010000271.1 GCA_937874445.1 uncultured Acetobacteraceae bacterium
TTGCTTCTTTTCCTTCAGGAAAAGAAGACTTCCTTGCCTTGCCTTGCCTTGCCTTGCCTTCCTGACCCACGCCCCGGCCCATAAAACTTCGGGCCCCGGCCACCGCATCGGGGGATGCGGCGGACGAGGCCCGAGGGTCAGGCGAAGTCGCTCAGACCTGGACTAGCAGGTCTTGTGGAAGGTGCGGCTGATGACGTCGAGCTGCTGCTCGCGGGTCAGGCGCACGAAGTTCACGGCGTAGCCGGAGACGCGCACCGTCAGCTGCGGATACTTCTCCGGGTGCTCCATGGCATCGACCAGCGTGTCGCGGTTGAACACGTTGACGTTGACGTGGAACCCGCCCGCGCCGGCGAAGCCGTCGAGGCAGTTGGAGAGGTTGCCGACCTGCTCGTCCAGGGTATGGCCCAGGGCGCCAGGGGTGGCGGAAGCGGTCCAGCTGATGCCGTCAAGAGCGCACTCGTAGGGGATCTTGGCAACCGAGGCACCGGCGGCGACGAAGCCCTTCACGTCGCGGCCGTTCATCGGGTTGGCGCCCGGCGCGAACGGCATGCCGCCGCGACGGCCGTCCGGCGTATTGCCGGTCTTTTTGCCGTAGACCACGTTCGAGGTGATGGTCAGCACCGACTGGGTGGGCATCGCGTTGCGGTAGAAGTGCGGCTGCCCCTTGACCTTCTCCATGAAGGTGGAAGCCAGCCAGACCGCGAACTTGTCGGCCCGCTCGTCGTTGTTGCCGTAGGCCGGATACTCGCCTTCGATCTTGAAGTCGGTGGCCAGCCCGCGCTCGTCGCGGATCACGTGCACCTTGGCATACTTGATCGCCGAGAGGCTGTCGGCGGCAACCGACAGGCCGGCGATGCCGCAGCCGAGGGTGCGCAGGATGTCGCGGTCGAGCAGCGCCATCTGCGAGCGCTCGTAGGAGTACTTGTCGTGCATGTAGTGGATGGCGTTCAGGGCCTTGACGTAGGTCTTGGCCAGCCACTCCATCATCGGCTCGAGCTTGCCCATGACCTCATCGTAGTCGAGGACATCAGCGGTGATCGGCTCGAAGCCCTTGGCGACCTGCACGCCCGACTTCTCGTCGCGGCCGCCGTTGATCGCGTAGAGCATGCACTTGGCGAGGTTCGCACGGGCGCCGAAGAACTGCATCTGCTTGCCGATGCGCATGGCGGAGACGCAGCAGGCGATGCCGTAGTCGTCGCCCCAGAACGGGCGCATGCGGTCATCGGACTCGTACTGGATGGCCGAGGTCTCGATGGAGACCTTGGAGCAGAACTTCTTGAAGCCTTCCGGCAGCTTGCTGCTCCACAGGACCGTCAGGTTGGGCTCGGGTGCCGGCCCCAGGTTGTAGAGGGTCTGCAGCATGCGGAAGGAGTTCTTGGTCACCAGCGGGCGGCCGTCCTCGCCGATGCCGCCGATCGACTCGGTCACCCAGGTCGGATCGCCGGAGAACAGCGAATCGTATTCCGGCGTGCGCAGGAAGCGGACCAGGCGCAGCTTGATGACCATGTCATCGATCAGCTCCTGGGCGGCCTGCTCGGTGAGCAGCCCGGCGGCGATGTCGCGCTGGATGTAGATGTCGAGGAAGGTGCTGGTGCGGCCGATCGACATGGCCGCGCCGTTCTGCTCCTTCACCGCGGCGAGGTAGCCGAAGTAGACGGCCTGGATCGCCTCGCGGGCGGTCGCCGCCGGGCGGGAGATGTCGCTGCCGTAGGAGGCCGCCATCTCGCGGATCTCGTCCAGGGCGCGCCACTGCTCGGTGAGCTCTTCGCGCAGGCGCAGCACGTCGTCGGTGAAGACCTCGTCATCGAGGGCGTGGAACTCGGCCTGCTTCTGCTCGCGCAGCTTGTCGGTGCCGTAGAGGGCGAGGCGGCGATAGTCGCCGATGATGCGGCCGCGGCCATAGGCGTCCGGCAGGCCGGTGATGATGGCCGACTTGCGGCAGGCCAGGATCTCCGGGGTGTAGACGTCGAACACACCCTGGTTGTGGGTCTTGCGGTACTTGGTCCAGATCTCCTCGACCTTCGGGTCCATGGTGTAGCCATAGGCCTTGAAGCCGGTCTCGATCATGCGGATGCCGCCGTTCGGCATGATGGCGCGCTTGAGGGGCGCATCCGTCTGCAGGCCGACGATCAGCTCGTTGTCCTTGTCGATGTAGCCGGGGGCATGCGCGGTGATGCCGGCGGGCGTATCGGTCGAGATGTCGTAGACGCCGCGCTTGCGCTCCTCGGCGAGCATCGGGGTCAGCTTGGCCCAGATGCCGGTGGTGCGGGCGGTCGGGCCGGCCAGGAAGGAGGCGTCGCCGGTGTAGGGGGTGTAGTTGGCCTGGATGAAGGCGCGGACGTTGATCGCGTCGCGCCACTCAGTGCCGGCAAAACCGTGCCATGGATCCGAGACTACGGCGGTTTTCGTTAGGGCGTTCATCGTGTTCTCCAGGTGATCAATAGGCGCAGGGCGACATTGCGGCCTGTCGGGTCGGTTCACTGGGAACCGCTGGGGATGAGGAATGGCGGGCGCCAGGGGCACCGGGCGTCGGACGAATCCGGAAGAAAAGGCATCCAGGTCGCTGCGCACAAAAGGCTGCGCGGGTGTCCCCCATGTCATGATTCTTCATTTATGCGCCTGCCAACTCGGACCCGGCCGTCGCCGCGGCTGCGGTGAAAACCGGAGCGTGAAACCGGTTGGTTGAAAACGGTTTCAAAGCAGGCGCAATATAATACCTCGCCTTGATGTGAATCAAGCTTTCGTCAGCCGCCCACTCCGCGTTTTTTGCATATCAACCGGCGCCCCAACCGGGGCGGACGAAGCCCGCACGATCAGATTCCCGGGAAAGATCGTGTTGTGCGGCGGCGATTCCTCCCCGCCCAGACGGGCCAGTAGATTCCGCACGGCCGACACGCCGATTTCGTGGGTCGGCTGCGAGATCGTCGTGATCCCCGGCGACACCAGCGACGACCACTCCAGCTCGTCGAACCCCACCAGCCCCACGTCCCGCGGCATGCTCAGCCCCATCACTTGCAGATGCTGCGCGAGACGCAGCGTGACCAGGCCCGAGCCCGCGATCACCGCCCGCGGGCCACGCGCCGGCGCGGCCAGGAAGGCCGACAGCGCCTCGCCCATGGCCCCGGGGTGGCGCAGGTCCACCTCGATGACCTGCCCGTGGCAGGACGGCAGCCCCTTGAGCGTGGCGTGGAAGCCCGTGACGCGCTCGGAGCGCACCGAAACCCCGCTGACCGGCTCGATGATCAGCGCGATCTCGCTGAAGCCGTTGCCGGCCAGATGATGCACCGCCGTCGCCGTGGCCTCGCTGTTGTCGAGCCCCACGAAGTCGAAATCGCCGCCCTCCGCCTTGCCGTTGGGCAGCCGGCGGTCGAGCAGCACCAGCGGCAGCCCCTTGGGGATGGTGCCCGCCGCGTGTTCGGCCTCCTCGCCGGAGCAGTTGAGGATCAGCCCCTCGATGCGGTAGGCGCGCAGGCCCGCCAGCAGCTCGCGCTCCTTGTCATGGCTGCCGCCTGAATTGCACAGCGCCAGCAGATAGCCGGCACGGTGGCACTCGGCCTCCGCCCCGCGCAGCACCGCCATCGAGTAGGGGTTCTCGACGTCGGCCACCACCATGCCGATCAGCCGCGTCTGCCCGCCCTTGAGGCTGCGGGCAATCTGGCTGGGCTGGTAGCCGAGCGCCTCGACCGCCTCCTGGATGCCCTTCCAGGTGGCCTCCGAGAGCAGCTGGGTCTTGCCGCTGAGGAAACGCGAGACCGTGGCCTTGGAGACCCCGGCAACCCGGGCGACGTCGGTGATGTTGGCGGCGCGTCCCAGTGGAAGGACAGCGCGCGACGGGGTGGGTATGCGGCGTGACATCTTCGCTCCCGGCTCTTGTGGTGGCCGCCCTGCGGGCTTCTCTCGTGGAGACCGCCGTTCTTCTACCGCATCGCGGGCTGGCGGCTTTGACGACGGTCAAAAGCCCTGAAAAAAGCGAAACCCGCCATCCCGCGACGCCGGAGGACGCCCGGAAGAACCATGGCTGACTTCTTCCTCTTCTTTAGTCTGCCCGGCGGTCCGGCGGGAAGTGGCATATGACAGGAATACTGCACTTTTCCCGGAGCCCGGGTGGGGGCGCCCGGGCGTTTGACTCCAGGCCGGGAATGGGGCCAACACCCCATCCCGAGTCGAGACATCTCTGGGCGAGACGGGAGGCGCAATTCCCGGCCGGGACGATGCGCCGCGGAACGAAAAAGGGATTGGCATCATGAAGATCGGTTTCCTGGGCCTCGGCATCATGGGCTGCGGCATGGCACGCAACCTGATGAAGGCCGGCCACGAGGTGACGGTGTGGAACCGCACCGCCGCCAAATGCACCGCCTTCGCCAAGGAGGGGGCCCGGGTCGGGGCCACCCCGCGCGAGGTGGTGGCCGCCAACGAGGTGACCTTCGCCATGCTGGCCGACCCCGCCGCGGCGCGCGCGGTCTGCCTCGGGCCCGATGGCGCGGCCGCCGGCGCCGCGGCCGGGCACGACTACGTGGACGTCTCGACGGTGGATGCCGCCACCGCCCAGGCCGTCGCCGCCGCCGTCACCGCGACCGGCGCGCGCTTCCTCGAGGCGCCGGTTTCCGGCACCAAGAAGCCGGCCGAGGACGGCACGCTGATCTTCCTCACCGGCGGCGATGCCGCGCTCTACGAGAAGGTCGGCCCGCTGCTCGACGTGATGGGCAAGAAGCGCGTGTTCCTCGGCGCGGTGGGCCAGGGGGCGCGGATGAAGCTGGTGGTCAACATGATCATGGGCACCATGATCACCGCCCTCGGCGAGGGCATCGCCCTGGCCAGCAAGAGCGGGCTCGAGGGCGCCGCGCTGCTCGACGTGCTCGCCGCCGGCGCCATGGCCTGCCCGATGTTCGCCGGCAAGGGACCCGGGATCCTGGCCGACAGCTTCCCCACCGCCTTCCCGCTCAAGCACCAGCAGAAGGACCTGCGCCTCGCCGTGGCGCTGGGCGACGAGCTGCACCAGCCGCTCGCCGTCGCCGCCGCCGTCAACGAGGCCTACAAGCGCGCCATCGCCATGGGCCTCGCCGACGCCGACATGTCGGCGGTCGCCCGGGCGGTGCGGGGATAAGGCAAGCAAGGCAAGGTGTTCTCCTTTCGGGAAAGGAGAACCAGGAAAGCTTTGTTCGTTAAGGCTCCGCGTCTGTGTCAGCCGCGGAGCCTAATGAATGAAAGTCCTTTTTGCTTCTTTTTCCTTCAGGAAAAAGAAGGTCTTGTCTTTTCTTACACCCCTTGCAGGAACGGGTTGGTGGCCCGTTCCTCGCCGAAGGTGCTGCCCTCGCCGTGGCCGGGGATGAAGCGGATGTCGTCGCCGAGGGGGAAGAGCTTCTCCTTGATCGCGGCGACCAGGGCGGCGCCGTCGCCGTAGGCGAAGTCCGAGCGGCCGATGCTGCCGCGGAACAGCACGTCGCCCACGAAGGCCAGGCGCTCGCCGCGCTCGACGTAGACCAGGCTGCCCGGCGTGTGGCCGGGGCAGTGGAACGCCTCGAATTTCCAGTCTCCGAAGGGCACGACGTCGCCCTCCTGCAGCCAGCGGTCGGGCAGCACGTTGACCAGGCCCTGCAGGCCGAACCTCTCCTGCTGCTGCTCGATCGACTGCAGCAGGAAGCGGTCCGCCTCGTCGGGGCCCCAGATTTCCACCCCCGGCCGGCCGGCCGCCTTGTAGGAGCTGTCGAGCACCTCGCGCAGCCCGGCGGCGCCGCCGGCGTGGTCGAGATGGCCGTGGGTGAGCAGGATGCGCTCCACCGTCAGCCCCTGTGCCAGCAGCATCTCGATGATGCGGCCGGGCTCCCCGCCGGGATCGACCACCATCGCGCGGCGCGAGTCGGGGTCGAAGAGCACCGTGCAGTTCTGGCGGAAGGCGGTGACGGGAACGATGGCCATGCGCAGCGGCATCGGGAGGGATTCCTTTCAGGCGGCGAGAAGATCGGCGACCGCGGCGGCCAGCACCTGGCAGCCCAGCACGATGTCGGCGTCGGCGGTGTTTTCCGCCCAGTGATGGCTGATGCCGCCGATCGAGGGCACGAACAGCATCGCCGCCGGCATCACCCGGGCGAGCTGCTGGGCGTCGTGGCCGGCGCCGCTGGGCATGCGCTGGTGGCGGCCGGGGGCCAGGCGCTCGGCCGCCTGCTCCAGGGCCGCCGCGAGGGAGGCGTCCATCGGCTGGGGAGTGGTGCGACCCATGGTTTCCAGGCGCACCTTGCAGGGACCGTCGTCGGCCTCGGCGACCAGCTCCCGCAGGCCGCCCTCCAGGCGCTCCAGCACGGCGGGGTCGGTGTCGCGGAACTGGAATACCATCTCGGCGCGGCCGGGGATGACGCTCGGCGCGCCGGGAAAGAACTCGAGGCGCCCCAGCGTCCACACCGTGCGCGGGCCGGCCAGGTCGGGAAAGCGGCGGTCGATGGCGGCGGCCAGCTTGATCGCGGCCAGCCCGGCGTCGCGGCGCACGGCCATGCGGGTGGTGCCGGCATGGTTCTGCACGCCTTCCACGACGATGCGGTACTGCCACAGCCCGACGATGGCGGTGACGATGCCGAGCTTGAGCCCCTTGGCCTCCAGCTCCTCGCCCTGCTCGATGTGGGCCTCCAGGTAGCCGCGGTAGCGGCCGGGCTGCAGCGAGGCGCGGGGGCGGCCGGCCAGCCCCGCCGCGGCCAGCGCCGCGCGCAGGGGGCGGCCGTCGTAGCGGTTGGCCATGGCGTCGATGCCGGCCTCGTCGAGGTCGCCGATGAAGGAGCGGCTGCCGGGGAAGTCGCCCCAGGTCTCCTCCTCGTCGGCCCAGGAGGCCACGTCCACGTTGCCGGGCAGATCGGCCTCGTGACGGGAGCGGGCGATCTCCAGCCCGCAGAGCACGCCCAGCGCGCCGTCCAGCCAGCCGGCATGGGGCTGGGTGTCGGTGTGCGAGCCGAGCAGCAGGTGCGGGCCCGGGCCGGGGCCGCGGCCGATGACGTTGCCGATGCCGTCGATTTCGGCCAGCAGCCCGCCCTCGCGCATGCGGTCGGCGAGCCAGCGGCGGCTGTCGATGTCCTCGCGCGAGAAGGTCAGGCGGTGGGCGCCGCTCTCGTAGGCGCCGAAGCCGCGCAGGGCATGCAGGTCGGCAAGCAGGCGGCCGGGGTTGATCGGCGGGATGGTCATGGTGCTGGGCTCCTCCTGGTGGGCCATGGCGGGCAGCCCATGGTGGCGCGGCCCATGGTGGCGCGGGTGGGGCGCGAAGAAAAGGGGCGGAGGGTCAGCGATCGAGATGGCGCTGCACGAACTGCCGGCAACGCTCGCTCTGCGGATCGCGGAAGATCTGCGAGGGCGGCCCCTCCTCCTCGATGCGGCCGTCGGCGAGGAACACCGCGTGCGAGGAAACCTCCGCGGCGAAAGCCATCTCGTGGGTGACGATCAGCATCGTGCGGCCTTCCTCGGCCAGGCTGCGCATCACCCGCAGCACCTCGCCCACCAGTTCGGGGTCGAGCGCGGAGGTGGGCTCGTCGAACAGCAGGGCCTGCGGACGCATCGCCAGGGCGCGGGCAATGGCGGCGCGCTGCTGCTGGCCGCCCGAAAGATGCGAGGGATAGGCGTTGAGCTTTTCCGCCAGCCCCACCTTTTCCAGGAGGCTCTCGGCCTCGGCCACCGCTTCGGCCCGGGGGCGGCGCTGGACGTGCACCGGCACCTCGACGACGTTCTGCAGCACCGTCATGTGCTGCCAGAGATTGAAGCTCTGGAAGACGAAGCCGAGCTGGGAACGCAGGCGGTTGACCTGCTTCGCATCGGCGGCCTCGCGCCGGCCGCCGCGGGTGCGCAGCGCCACTTCCTCGCCGGAGATGCGGATTTCGCCCTCCTCCGGCACCTCCAGCAGCGGGATGCAGCGCAGCAGGGTGGACTTGCCCGAGCCCGAGGCCCCGATGATGGACACCACCTCGCCGGTATGCGCCTCCAGGCTGACGCCCTTGAGCACCTCCAGCGCGCCGAAGCGCTTGTGCAGGTTGCTGACCGCGACGACGATTTCCGGACTGCTCATGCCAGCCCCCCCAGGGTGGTCTCGGGTCGGCGCAGGTAGGGGGTCAGCCGGTGCTCCAGCGCGCCGATCGCGCGGGTGAGCAGGAAGGTCAGCGTCAGGTAGATGGCGCCGGCACAGAGGAACACCTCCATGGCCCGATAGGTCTCCGAGATGATGGCATAGGCCTGCCCGGTGACTTCCATCAGCGTGACGATGGAGGCCAGCGAGGTGGACTTGACCATGATGACCCACTCGTTGCCGTAGGCCGGCAGGGCCTGGCGGAAGGCGAGCGGCAGAATGATGCGACGATACATCGTCCAGCGCGACATGCCGGCGACCCGGGCCGCCTCGACGGCTCCCGTCGGCACCGCGGCAAGGCCGCCCCGCACGATCTCCGAGCCGTAGGCGGCGGTGTTGAGCGTCAGCGCCAGGATGGCGCACCACCAGGGCTCGCGCAGGAAGGGCCAGAGGATGGAATGACGGATCAGCGGGAACTGGCCGAGCCCGTAGTAGACCAGGAAGATCTGCAGCAGCAGCGGCGTGCCGCGCAGCACGAAGACGTAGGCGCGCACGAACAGCCCGCCCACGCGCGAGGCCTGGCGCAGCAGCGCGAGCAGCACCGCCAGCACCACGCCGGCCAGGATCGAGATCGTGGACAGCTCCAGCGTGATCGGCAGGCCGCCGAGCAGCTTGAGCAGGGTCTCGGCGAGGAAGTCGGTGTCGATCATGCCGGCCGCCTCTCGCTGCGCGCGCTGTGGCGCTCCGCGGCATGCAGCAGGAAGCCCGAGAGGGTGGTGAGGACCAGATAGAGAAGAAAGCCCACGATGTAGAAGGCGAAGGGCTGGCGGGTCGAGCCGGCGCCGATCTGGGTCTGGCGCATGATCTCGACCAGGCCGGTGACGGATACCAGGGCCGATTCCTTGAGTACCTGCTGCCAGACGTTGCCCATGCCCGGCAGCGCGAAACGCAGCAGGCGGGGGGCGATGATGCGGTGCAGCATCAGCCAGCGGCCCATGCCGGCCGCCTTGGCCGCCTCGATCTCGCCGCGGGGGATCGCCAGGTAGGCGCCCCGCAGCACCTCGGTCTCGTAGGCGCCGGAGACCAGCCCCACCGCCAGCATGCCGACCAGGAAGCCGTTGAGCCCCCAGAAGCCCTCGGCGCCGAAGGCGTGGGCGATGGCCGAGACCGCCGTGCTGCCGCCGAAATAGAACAGGTAGATCACCAGCAGGTCCGGCACGCCGCGGACCACCGTGGTGTAGACATCGGCGGCCAGCCGCGGCAGCAGGGCGTGCGAGGACTTGCCCCACGCGCCCAGCGTGCCGCAGGCGATGCCGAAGAAGAAGGCCGAGGCCGAGACGGCAAGCGTCATCAGCCCGGCCAGCAGAAGCTGGTGGCCCCAGCCCTGCGGGCCGAAGCCGAACAATTCAAGTGAGGAAGCCACGATCCGAGGTCAGTTCCAGCTGGTGGGGACCACGTCGTTGTGGAACCACTTCTCGGCCAGGGTCTTCAGCGTGCCGTCGGCCTTGGCGGCGTGCAGCGCGTCGTTGAACATCGCCTTCAGCTCGGGGTCGCTCTTGCGCAGGCCGACGGCCGAACCGGAGCCGAGGGGGCCACCGGTCATCAGCGGGCCGGTCAGGACGATCTTGTCCCCGCCCGGCTTGCCGAGCACGGAGACGAAGTAGTTGGAGGAGGCGATCTCGATGTCGAGGCGGCCGTCCTGCAGGTCGAGGTCGTGCTCCTCGGTCTTGCCGTAGGTGCGCACGGTGGCCACGCCCTTGAAGAAGGCGTCGAGCGTGGCGGCCTGGATGGTCGAGACCTGCACGCCGATGGTCTTGCCCTTCAGCGCCGGAGCCACCGCCTTGACCATCGCCTCGGTCGCCGCCTTGTCGTCGAGCGAGACGCGCTTGCCGGTGTAGGGCATGTTGACCAGGGGGCTGTCCTTCATCACCGCGAAGGTGCTCGGCGAATCCGCGTAGGGCAGCGAAAAATCGATGATTTCCAGACGCTTGGCGGTGATGCTCATGCCATCCATGATGGCGTCGTACTTGCCCGCCTGCAGCCCGGGAATGACGCTGTTCCAGTCGACGGTGACGAATTCGCAGGTCACCTTCATGTGCTTGCAGAGGTAGTTGCCGAGTTCGATCTCGAAGCCGTCGAGCTTGCCGTCGGGACGGGTCAGATTGTACGGCGCGAAGGCGCCCTCGGTGGCGATCACCACCTTCTTCCACTCCTTGGCGTGGGCCTGGGGGGGCAGGGCCATCACGGCCGCGAGCGCCAGGGCCGCCACCGTGCCCAGCAAAGTCCGAACGTTCACCTTCGGTCTCCCGATTTTACGAAACCGTCATACCTACGCAATGTGCGGCGACTTGGAAACCGGGATCGGCAGACTTTTGCCGGATTTTGCCGCGCCTGCGTGTCTGTCCGCGGGGCTCAGAGGCTTGCCGTGACCAGGGCGCGCAGCTCGGGGGTGACTTCGGGCATCACCCCGAACCAGGCCGCGAAGGAGGGACGCGCCTGGTGGAGCAGCATGCCCAGCCCGTCCACTGTCGCCAGCCCCCGCGCGGCGGCGGCGCGCAGCAGCGGGGTTTGCAGCGGGGTGTAGACGATGTCGCACACCACCGCTTCGGCCGGCAGCGCCGCCAGCGGCAGGGCGAGGGGCGGCCGGCCATCCATGCCGGCGGAGGTGGCGTTGACCAGCAGCGTCGCGCCGGCCAGGGCCGCGGCGGGGTCGGCCCAGTCCGGCAGCGTGATCGCGCCGCTCTCCGGGGACGGGGCCAGCTCCTGGGCCAGACGCCGGGCCCGCGCGGAGGTGCGGGCGAGCAGGCGCACCTCGGGCACGCCGGCGTCGAGCAGGGCTCCCACCACGCTGCGCGCCGCGCCCCCGGCGCCGAGCACCACCACCGCGCCGGCGGCCGCCTGCCAGTGCGGGGCCCGCTCGCGCAGATTCTCCAGGAAGCCGAAGCCGTCGGTGTTGGCGCCGTGCAGCGTGCCGTCGGGGCGGACCGTGACGAGATTGACCGCTCCCAGCCGCCGCGCCGCCGCGTCGCAGGAATCGACGACGGCCGCCGCGGCCTCCTTGTGCGGCACGGTGACGTTGCAGCCCGCCATGCCCAGCGCCGCCAGGCCGCGCAGGGCCGCCTCCACCTGCCCCGGCGCCACGGCGAAGGGCAGATAGGCCCCGGCGATGCCGTGGCGTTGCAGCCAGTAGCGGTGCAGCAGCGGCGAGCGGGAGTGGGCGATCGGCCAGCCGATCACGCCGGCAATGCGAGGAAGGGGGTCCATGCCCGGTTCTCTAGCACGCGTGTCCGGGGCGGGGGAGGAAGGGCGGACCTCCTTTTTGCCTTCCGGGAAAAGAAGCAAAACGAACAAAGCTTTCCTGGTTCTCCTTTCCCGAAAGGAGAACACCTTCCTTGCCTTGTTCGCCGCGCCGGCCGGCGACGCACCGGGGAGGGCTCGCCGGGGGGCATCCGTTGCGGCATGATCCACGCCAGAAAGGAATCTCTGGCATGGAAGAAGATCAGGGCTGGGTGCGGCTGGCTGGTGCCGCGCGCCTGGGGGCGGGCGAGATGGCGGGGTTTTCGGTCGGGGCGCAGCGCATCGCCCTCTACCACCTCGCCGATGGCGGCTGGCGGGCCAGCGAGGACCGCTGCACCCATGGCCAGGCCTGTCTGACCGAGGGCTATCTCGAAGGCAACACCGTCGAGTGCCCGCTGCATGGCGGGCGCTTCGACCTGGCCACGGGGGCGGGACTCGGCTCGCCGATCTTCCACGACCTCGTGCTCTATCCGGTGCGGGTGGAAGGCGCGGACGTGCTGGTGCGGCCCGATGCATCGGGGGAGGGCGCATCGTGAGCGGGCTGGAGCGGCTGCGGCTGGAGCGGCGCGTCGCGCGGGTGCTGGCGGCCTGGGACGGCACGGGGCCGGGCGTGAGCGTGGGCGTGGTGCAGGAGGGCGCGCTGGTGGTGCAGCGCAGCGCCGGGCTGGCCAGCCTCGAACTCGGGGTGCCGATCGGGCCGGACACCTGCTTCCGCGTCGCCTCGGTGAGCAAGCAGTTCACCTGCGCTCTGGTGTTGATGGAGGTCCAGGCGGGGAGGATCGACCTCGCGGCCGAGGCGCGCCGCTACCTGCCGGAGATGCCCGACTACGGCACCCCGGTGACGGTCGCCCACCTGCTGCACAACGTCAGCGGCCTGCGCGACATGTTCGACCTGATGCGCCATGGCGGGGCCGACCTCGCCCAGCCGGTCAGCCCCGCGCAGATGCTGGCCTGCGTGCTGCGGCCACACGGGCTGAACTTCGCGCCGGGCAGCCGCTACCTCTACAGCAACTCGGGTTTCCTGCTGCTCGGGCACATCCTGGAGCGGGTGACCGGCGAGGCGCTGCCCGACCTGCTGGAGAAGCGCATCTTTCTGCCCCTCGGCATGACCCGCACCCGCATGACCCCTTCCACCGCCACCCCCGTGCCGGGGCTCGCCACCGGCTATCTGCCTCAGGGGACGGGCTGGGTGCGCGCGGGGCACGCCTTTCCGCTCGGCGGCGAGGGCGGGCTGGTCTCCTGCATCGAGGATCTGGCGCTGTGGGCGGAAAACGCGCGCACCGGCCGCCTCGGCGGCACCTGGCTGCGCGCCGAGCAGGAGCGGCAGATCGCCTTTACCGGCGGCGGGGAGGCGGACTACGCCTGCGGGCTGATGGTGGGGCGCCACCGGGGGCTGCGCACCTATTCCCACGGCGGGCTGTGGCCGGGCTTCAAGGCCGAATTCCTGCGCTGCCCGGCGGCCGGAACCGCGGTGATCGTGCTCAGCAACAACGGTGCCGCCGACCCCTATCATGTCGCCCGCGAGGTGCTCGACGCGGTGGTGGAGGGGCGGCCGGACGTGCAGCCCGTGCCGCCGATGCCGCCGCGCGCGGCGCAGGAGGCCCTGGTGGGACTCTGGCTGGAGGCGGCCAGCGCGCGCACCGTGGAGATCTCCTTCGACGCCGCCGGGCGGCTGGGCGGCAACATCAACGGCACGCCCTTCCGCCTGGTGCCCGCCGAGGACGGCCGGCTGCGCGCCGACCACGCGGTGCGCGACTTCTTCTGCCGGCTCGCGGCCGACGGGGCGCTGGAGGTGGAGTTCGACGCCGGGGTGACGGCCCGTCTCGAGCGGGTGCCGCCCGGCGGCACGCTGCCCGACGGCCTGGCCGGGGTGTACGCCTGCCCCGACACCGGGGCGGAATGGACCCTGGTTCCTGCCGTGGCGGGGATGGAGGCGCGGGTGCGCGGGCCGGTGCTCGCCGCCGCCGAGCCCTTTGCGGTGGCGCCGGTGGCAGGGGATGCCATCCGCATCCTGCTGCCGAGTTCGCTGTTCCGCGCCTGGATGGACGTGCAGGTCTGTCGCGAGAAGGGCGCCGTGACGGGGTTGATGGTACGCGGCAACCGGGCGCGGGAATTGTTCTACAAGCGCGTGGAGGGGAGCCGATGAAAAGATTCGGGCGGGCGCTGGGGCCCGGACTGCTGGCGCTGGGGCTGTTGGCGCTGCTGCTGGCCGCATCCGGGGCGCAGGCGCGCAAGTGGTCGCGCACGCCCCTGGACCGGGCGCAGGACTATCTCACCATCACCGACAATCGCGGCGCCGACGGGCTGGTGGTGCTGATCTGGCTCGCCCCGCCGGTGGTGCCGCCCGGGCCGATGCAGGGGGCGGTGCGGGAGATGCTCGACAAATACGTGGTGCTTGCCGCGGTGCATGCCCGCGTCGGCGCCGACAACAAGATGAGCCTCGAGCGTCTGCCCTCGTTGCAGGCGCTCGATGCGGCCGGCAAGCCGCTGACCGGACTCAACGGCACCGCCCTGCCGGCCGATCTCATGCGCACCATCGGCCCGGTCCAGGCCGATCTGATGCACAGCTTCGGCACGCTCGGGCAGGGGATGCAGTGGTTCCTCTTCGAGGCCGGGTCGGTGCATGCCTGCGCCAAGACGGATGCCCCGGTGGCCCTCTCGGTGCCGGTGGCCGGCGAGACCTATACGTTCGCCACGCCTGTGCCGGGGTGCTGAGACGCTGTTCCGGAGAGGCAGCAAGGCAAGGTGTTCTCCTTTCGGGAAAGGAGAACCAGGAAAGCTTTATGCGTTAAGGGCTCCGCGCCTGTGCGTGCCTATCCGGCGGGGGCGTCGGGGATCGCCAGGAAGGATTCCACCAGGGCGAGGAAGCCCTCGGGGTTGTCGGCGTGCAGCCAGTGCCCGG
>CALNAL010000272.1 GCA_937874445.1 uncultured Acetobacteraceae bacterium
CAGGCGGCCGGGTCGTGCCGCGCTGGCACGGGAGTTGCTGCCCCTTCTCGCCTCCCGGAACAACGACCGGAAACCGCATGACCGATGCCCTGCCCCGCCTGCCGATCTTCCTGCATGCCGCCTGGCTTGGCCGGGGCGAATGGCTGTGGTCCGGGCTGCGGCACGACCCGGCCGCCTGCGGGTTTCTCGAACCGCTGCACGAGGGGCTCGCCGGCGTGGCGCGCGCCGACCTCGCCGCCCCCCCGCCGGGCCCGGGCGAGGCGCGCCAGGCGGCACGGGAGGCCCCCGCATGGCAGGAATTCGCGCCGCTGCTGGGTTCCGGCGGGGGCATGGCCGGGTTCCTGCCCCGCTTCGCCTGGCGCGACGCTTTCGCCACTCCCGGCGAGGACCCCGCGCTGATCGCCTGGATCGGCCGTCTGCTGGCGGTGGCGCACGGGTCCGGACGGGTGGCGGTGGTGCTCTCCTGCCGCAGCGCGGGACGGGCCCGGCTGCTGCACGCCGCCTTTCCCGAGGCCCTGCACCTGCTGGTGCTGCGCCGCCCCGACGCGCTGTGGGCCGCCGCCTCGCGGCTGGCCCGCCAGGAGGGCAACCGGCGCTTCCTCGTCCTGCCGCTGCTGATGCTCGCCGCCAACGCCCGTGCCGCGCCGGTGCGCGCGGCCACGGCGGCCCTCGGCCTGACGCCGCCGCCCCTGCTGGCGCGCACGCCCCAGGCGGCGCTGGCCGAAGCCGGGGAGGCCTTCGCGCGCCTGTCCGAGGCGGTCCGCTACCGGGCCTTTCTCGCCTGGTGGCTGGCCACGACCCTGGCCGGGCTGCGCGGCGGCGCCCGGCCGCTCGACGCCGACATGCTGGCCTGGTCGGCGCCCGCCCGGCAGGCGCTGACCGAGACCATCGCCGCCGCCTCCGGCCTCGCGCTGCACCTGACCATTCCCGCCGAGACCCAGACCCCGCCGCCCCTCGACGAGGACCAGGCGGCCGCCCAGAGCGACGCCCTCGGCCTGCTGGAGGAAAAGCGCGCCGTGCTGCCGCCCGCCGGCTATCTGCTGGCGTGGAACCTGCTCGCGGCCGCCCTGGTGCGTCCCCTGGGGCATGGCGCGGGGCACGGCGCGGTGGGATGCCCCGGGGGGACCGCGATTCCCGGCTGGCTTTCCGGCAGCGTCTGGCCCACCGCCGCGCGCGGTGGCGGGGTCAGCGGCCGCGGCTGACCGTGTAGTCGGCCACCCGGCACAGCGCGGTGTGGAACGGACCGGCGGGGAACACCGCCAGCGCCGCCTTGGCCGCCTGCGCCATCGTCGCGGCGCGCTCCAGCGTGCGCTGGATGGCATCGTGGCGTTCCATCAGCCGCAGCGCCTCGGCCAGGTCGTCCTCGGTCTGCTCGCTCTTCTCGATGGTGCGCTCCCAGAAGGCGCGCTCCGTCGCGTCGCCCGCGGCATGGGCGAGCAGCACCGGCAGGGTGATCTTGCCCTCGCGGAAATCGTCTCCCACCGTCTTTCCCAGGCGGGCCTGGTCGGCGGCGTAGTCCAGCGCGTCGTCCACCAGCTGGAAGGCGATGCCGAGCTGCATGCCGTAGCCGGCCAGCGCGGCCTCCTCGGCGGGGGAGGCGTCGGCCACCACCGCGCCGACCTGGCAGGCGGCGGCGAAGAGGGCCGCGGTCTTGCCGCGGATGACCTCCAGATAGCGCTCCTCGGGGGTGGCGAGGTCGTTCTGGGTGACCAGCTGGAGCACCTCGCCCTCGGCGATGGTAGCCGAGGCCCGCGAGAGGATGTCGAGCACCTTCAGCGAGCCGTCGCCCACCATCAGCAGGAAGGCGCGGGCGAGCAGGAAATCGCCCACCAGCACGCTCGCCTTGTTGCCGAACACGGCATTGGCGCTGGCCAGGCCGCGGCGCAGCGCGCTCTCGTCGACCACGTCGTCGTGCAGCAGGGTGGCGGTGTGGATGAACTCCACGCAGGCGGCGAGCTTGACGTGGCGCTCTCCCGCATAGCCGCACAGGCGCGCGCCGGCGAGGGTGAGCAGCGGGCGCAGACGCTTGCCGCCGGCCGCGACGATGTGCGCCGCGAGCTGCGGGATCAACGCCACCGGGCTCGCCATGTTGGCGACGATGGTGCGGTTGCAGGCCTCGAGGTCGGCACGCACCAGGGCGATCAGGGACGAGAGTGCGTCCTCGCCGTCTGCGGGCGGGGTGTTTTTTTTCGGCAGGCTGGCAACGACGGCCAAATCATTCTCCCCGCGCGCGGCATAAGCCCTTGCGCGCTCTCAAAACCAAGGCACCATATCGGCGCCCCCGAAGCAGGGTCAAGGCAAGGGGGGTCCCCGGGGAGATTCCCGGGGGGGATTCCGGGTTTTTGCCCAACGGACTCCCGCAGGCGGCAGAGAGGCAGGCAGAGAGGCAGGAATGCGCGTCGTCATCACCACCAACGACCCGGTGCGGCTCTCCTTCCTGGCGGCCCTGCTGCGCGACGCCGGGATCGACTCGGTGCTGCTCGACGCCCATGTCAGCGCCGTGGAAGGCAGCATCGGGGCCATCCCGCGCCGCCTTGCCGTGGCCGAGCCCGACGAACACCGCGCCCGCCGGGTGCTCGCCGAGGCCGGCGAAAGCTGACGGGGGGCTCCAGATGCCGGACCCGGCCATGGAAACCACGCAGGGCAGCCTGCTCGGCGGACGGGTGCGCCATGCCCAGCCGCGCGCCGGGCACCGCACCTCCCTCGAACCGGTGCTGCTCGCCGCCGCCGTGCCCGCCCGGGCCGGATGCCGGGTGCTGGAGGGCGGCACGGGCTCCGGGGCGGCGCTGCTCTGCCTGGCGGCGCGGGTGCCCGGGATCGCCGGCCTCGGGGTGGAACGCGACCCGGAGATGGCCGCCCTCGCCCGCGCCAACGCCGCCGCCAACGGCTTTGCCGCCCTCGAATTCAGCGCCGCCGACCTGCTGGGCGGGGCTCCCGGGGGCTCCTTCGGCCACGTCCGCTTCGACCACGCGATCGCCAATCCCCCCTGGCATGGCCTCGGCACCGCCTCCCCCGACGTCCGCCACGAGGCCGCCCGGCGCGGCGCTCCCGGACTGATCGCCGCCTGGGCGCGGGCCCTGGCCGGGCCGCTCGTCCATCGCGGCACGCTCACCCTGGTGCTGACGGCCGAGGCCCTGCCGGAAGGGCTGGCGGCGCTGGCCGCGGCGGGGTGCGGCAGCCTCGCCGCCCTGCCCTTGTGGCCGCGTGCGGGGCGCCCGGCCCGGCTGGTGCTGCTGCGCGGGGTGAAGGGGGGGCGCGCGCCCTTCCGCCTCGCCCCCGGGCTGGTGCTGCACGAGGGGAACGGGTTCAGCCCCGCCGCCGAGGCGATCCTGCGGGAAGGCGCGGCGCTGGAAATATGAACGCCCTCCCCCGACGTCACCCAGCCGGGGCGTCTCCAAATCGGGGCGGCACCAAATCGGGGCATCCCCAAATCGGGGCGCCTCAGCCGGCGGTCTCCTCGGGATGGCGCAGGAGCCACAAGCGCTCATGCGCGGCCACCAGGCTCTCGATGGTGCGGCGGCGGTTGCCATCGGGGGAGGCCTCGGGGCGGGCGAGCATGTATTCGAGCACGCGCAGGAGCTGCTCGGCCACCTCGTAGTCGCCCTGGTCGCAGGCGTGATGGAAGGCGATGAGAATCTTGTCGGAGAGCCGCCGGCTGTAGCGTGGCGTGAAAGAGGAGGCGTCGGCCTCCCGGGAATGATCGTCGCTTTCGCTCACTGTCGCCCTCACCTTCTGCCCTTGCGAAAGGGGAGCCTGCCCAGCCGGTTGGCCGGCGGGATATTCACCCCACGATCTTCCGCCCCCCGAACGGAAGACCGTGCGCCATGCGGCGGAGAACCGCACCTGTTTCGGATGTATTGCATACACCATCCGACGAAAAAGGACACTCCGATCTTGCGGAATGGCCCCGCCGGCAAGACCTCGCCGGACCCGGCGCGGCCTTTCCTTCCTCTAGCGTTTCTTTTCGATAATAATATTATTATGAATCTTTTATCATTATTATATCGATATAATATATAATATCTTTCCGATATCAAACACTACGCCCCGCCCGAAAGACCCAGGGCAGGACAGCAGGCGATGCGAGGATGGAACCGTGCCGATCCGGCCGCCCCAGCTGGATTCGTCCCATCTGGATTCGTCGGGGCCGGATTCGCCGGAGGAAGAACGTTGCGCAACGGTCGCGCACGTCCCTCCCCCGGCAAGCCTCCTATTCGGTCGGCGGGCGATGGCGCAGGCGGGCCCAGCGCGCCTTCACCCCCTCGCGCAGCTCCTGGAACGTCACGTAGAGCATCGGGATGACGAAGATGCCCAGTGCGCTCGCGGCGATCATGCCGGCGAACACCGGCGTGCCCACCGCGCGCCGGCTCAGCATGGCCGCCCCGGTGGCATGCACCAGCGGCCACAGGCCCAGCACGAAGGCGATCGAGGTCATCATCACCGCGCGGAAACGGGTGCGCGCGCCGATCTCGGCGGCCTCGCGGATGGAGTGGCCCGCCTCGCGCTGCTCCTTGGCGAACTCGACGATCAGGATGCCGTTCTTGGCGGCCAGCGCGATCAGCACGATCATGCCGATCTGCGCGTAGAGGTCGAAGGAAAGCCCTCCCAGGCGGATGCCCAGCAGCGCCCCCACCGCGCCCACCACCACCGAAAGCAGCACCGGCACCGGGATGGCCCAGCTTTCGTAGAGTCCGACCAGGAAGAGGTAGGCGAACAGCACCGCCAGTCCGAGCACGATGCCGGTCTGTCCGGTGGCCTGCACCTCCTGGTAGGCGGTGCCGGTCCACTCGAAGGCGTAGCCGCGCGGCAGGGTCTTGCCGGCCACCGAGGCCATCGCCGCCAGCGCATCGCCCGAGGAGACCCCGCTCCTGGGCTCGCCCGAGATGCTGATGGCCCGGTAGTTGTTGTAGCGCATGATCACCTGCGGGCCGACCACCGTGCGCAGCGTGGCGATCGCCGAGAGCGGCACCATCGCGCCCTTGTTGTTGCGCACGAAGATGCGCCAGATCGCCGGCGTATCGTTACGGTCCTGCGCCTCGCCCTGCAGGCGCACCTGCCAGACCCGGCCGTAGAGGTTGAAGTCGTTGACGTAGTAGCCGCCCAGGGCCGACTGCAACGTGGCGAACACGCCGGAGATCGACACCCCGAGCGCCTGCGCCTTGTCGCGGTCGATGTCGAGATAGAGGCTCGGGTTGCTCGCGGTGAAGGTGGAGAACACGCGTTGGAGGTGCGCATCCTGGTTGGCCGCCGCCAGCAGCCCGCCCATCGCGCTCGCCATTTCTTCCGGCGGCGCGCCTTCGAAATTCTCCAGCATCAGCTGGAAGCCGCCCTGCGTCGAGAGCCCGATGATGGGCGGCAGGTTGGCGGGAAAGATGGTGGCCGTGCGGAACTGCTGCGCGCCCACGTAGGTGCGCCCGATCAGCGCCTGGGCGCTTTCCATCGCCGAGGTGCGGTCGGCGAAGGGCTTGAGCTTGGCCACCAGGAAGGCGCTGTTGCTCTCCACCGCCGAATCCAGCATCGAGTAGCCGACGATGGAGAGCACGTTCTGCATTCCCGGCAGGCCCTCCATCAGCTTTTCCATCTGCTCCACCGTCGCGCGCGTGCGTGACAGCGAAGCCCCGTCGGGGAGCTGCACGAACACGAAGAACGCGCCCTGGTCCTCCTGGGGGAGGAATCCGGTCGGCGTGGTCTTATAGAGTCCGAACAACCCCGCCGCGCCCGCCGCGATGATCACCACCCCGAGCACCGCCACCCGCACCAGGCGATTCACCACCGCGCCATAGCCGTCGCGCGCGTTGTCGATGCGGCGCAGCACCCAGCCCATGATGCCGCCGCTCTTGTGCTCGTGGCGCAGGAACAGGGCGCACAGCGCCGGCGAGAGGGTCAGCGCGTTGATCGCCGAGAAGAACATCGCCACGCTGATGGTGACGGCGAACTGTCGGAACAGCTGCCCCGACAGCCCCGGCACGAAGGCGATCGGCACGAACACCGAGAACAGCACGAGCGTGATGGCGACGACGGGGCCGGTGATCTGGCGCATCGCCTTCTTGGTGGCCTCGCCGGCCTCCAGGTGCGGCTCCTCGGCCATCACCCGCTCGACGTTCTCCACCACCACGATGGCATCGTCCACCACGATGCCGATGGCCAGCACCAGCGCCAGCAGCGAGATCGTATTGGCCGAGTAGCCCATCGCCAGCAGCGCGGCCAGCGTGGCGATCAGGCTGACCGGCACCGCCACGGCCGGAATGATCGTGGCGCGCAGGTTGCCGAGGAAGAGGAACACCACCACCACCACCAGCACGAAGGCCTCGGCCAGCGTGCGTGCCACCTCCAGCATGGTGTCGCTCACGAAGGTGGAGCTGTCGTACATGATGTCGGCCTTGAGGCCATCGGGGAAGCGGTGCGACAGCTCCTCGAGGGTCTTGGAGACGCGTGCCGAGGTCGCCACCGCGTTGGCGCCCGGCGACAGCGAGATCGCCACCGTCACGCCCTCGTTGCCGTTGAGGCGGCTCTCGGTATCCTGGTTGAGCGCCCCGAGTTCGACGCGCGCCACGTCCCGCAGGCGCAGCATCGATCCGTCGGGATTGGCGCGGATGATGATGGCGCCGAATTCCTTCGGCGTGGTCAGCCGGCCCTTGGTCTGCACGTTGATCTGGAATTGGTTGTCATCGCCGATCGGCCGCGCGCCGATGCGGCCCACCGCGGCCTGCACGTTCTGGCTCTGGATCGCCGAGATGATGTCGGAGGGCACCAGGCCGAGGCTGTTGAGGCGGTTGGTATCGAACCACACGCGCATCGAATAATCGAGCGCGCCGAACATCTGCGCCTGGCCGACCCCCGGCACCCGCGAGAGCGCATCCAGCACGTTGATGGTGACGTAGTTGGAAATGAAGAGCGGGGTGAGGTTCTTGTCCTTGTCGGCATGGAAGATCAGGAACTGCAGGATCGAGGAGGAGCGCTTGCGCACCACCACGCCCTGCTGCTGCACCTCCTGCGGCAGACGCGCGAGAGCCGCCTGGACGCGGTTGGTGACATTGACCGTATCGATATCGGAATCCGATCCGATCTCGAAACTGACCGTCAGGTTGTAGCTGCCGTCGTTGGCGGAGGCGGACTGCATGTAGATCATGTGGTCCACGCCGTTGACCTGGCTCTCGATGACCTGGCCCACGGTGGATTCCACCACCGCCGAGGAGGCGCCGGGGTAGGAGGTGGAAATCTGCACCTGCGGAGGCACGATGTCGGGGAACTGCGCCACCGGCAGGAACTTGTACGCGATCAGCCCCGCCAGGGTCATGACGATGGCGACGACCATCGCCAGCCGGGGGCGGTCGACGAAAACCGAGGAGATCATGAAAGTGCTTCCCGCCGCTCAGGGATGTACCGGGTCGGCGGGCGCGGGCTCGGCCGGCACCGGCTTGACCGGCTGGCCGGGACGCACGCGCTGCAACCCGTCGGCCACCACGGTCTCGCCCTCCTTCAGCCCGTCGGTGACCATCGCCACCCGCGGCGTGGACTGCCCCAGCGTGATGCGCCGCAGTTCCGCCTTGTCGTCCGCGCCCACCACATAGACGAAGCTGCCCTGCTGGTCGGTCAGCACCGCCGCGCGGGGCACCGTGGGGGTCATCACCGGCTCGGCCCCTTCCACCAGCACCGTGACGAATTCGCCGTCCACCAGGTCACGCAGCGCCATGTCGCCCATCTGGTGCAGCGGATTGGCGATGTGCGCGCGCAGGGTCAGCGTATCGGTGCCCTGCGCCACCGTGGGATCGACGTAGTCGATGGTGCCGGAGAGGCCGTAGAGCTGGCCGGTGGGCAGGCGCAGCTTCACCACCAGCGCCTTCGAGCCGCTCTTGGCCACGAAGCGGTCGCGCAGCTCGAAGGCCTGGCGCACCGAAATCGGGAACAGCACGTACATCGGGTCCTGGCTGACGATCGTCGTCAGCGTGCCCGAGGAAGGGGTGACCACGTTGCCCTCGGTCAGCGAGGTGCGGCCGATGCGCCCGTCGATGGGCGAGCGGATCACCGTGTAGTCGAGGTTGATCTGCGAGGCGCGCGCCTGCGCCTGCGCCGACTGCAGCTGGGCGGCGACCGAGGCCTGCTGGGCCTCCGCGTCATCGACCGTGGAGCGCTGGCCGGCGGGGGTGGACAGCAGGGTCCGGGCGCGGTTGAGCGTGATGGTGGCGTTGCGCAGGAGGGCCTGCTGCTGGGCCACCGCCGCCTGCTTGGCCGCGAGGTCGGCCTCGAAGGGGCCGCGCTCCAGCGTGTAGAGCACATCCCCGCGATGCACCTCCGAGCCCTCCACGAAGGCCCGCCTTTCGAGGAAGCCGGTGACGCGGGCCACGATGTCCACCCGGTCGGTGGCCTGCACGCGCCCGACGAATTCGTTGGTCTCGGTCACGGGCTGCCGCCCCACCTTGACCACGCCCACCACCGGCGCCTGGCCCGGGGACTGGGCCCGGGCCGGCGGCGCCACGACGGTGCCGGAGAGGCTCGCCAGGGCAAGCATGCCGGCCGTCAGCAGCGCCTTGCGGGACCCGCGGAGCCTCCGCCAGAGGGACCCGGCAAAGGAAGAGGGGGCAGCGAGGGATTGGACAGCGAGGGATTGGGCCATGGGGAAGGGGGTTCTCATATCACAAACCGCTCGGCGAGCACGGCAACCCGCGCCCGCAGCGTATCGATGGAAGGGTGATCGCTCTTCAATCCGGCGAGGGCCAGACGGAACACCTCGACGGCAGCCGCATCGGGAATCACGGCGACGAGCAACTCTCGGGTCAACGCCGCATAGGCCGCATGAACTTCGGGGGTGAGGTGCAGTGCCTGCTCGAACAACTCTTCACCCTGCGGCGAACCGGCCAGATTTTCAAGCGGTTGCAACAGCCAGGCGTCGAGGACCGCCATCAGCCTGGCCCGCCGGTCGAGATCGCGCGACAGCACGACGCGCGCCTCCTGGAAGTTCTTCTCCATGATCGCGGTGATCACCGAGGCGAAGAGGTCCTCCTTGCCGGCGAAATACTGGTAGATCTGCGGCCGTGCCAGACCGGCTCGCCGGGCCACGTCGCCCAGGGAGGTCTTGCCATAGCCGAACTGAAGAAAACAGGCCCAGGCCGCCGTGACGATGGCGGTCCGGCGAGGGCCGTCGCTGCGCAGTGTCACCGTTGCTGTCCAACCGGAACGAGGGTTGGCGGACAACTAAACAAAAAATGTCAATCTGTCAATGCCGCCCCTCGTCCCCGGCCCGGCCTTCAAGGAACTGTCACCCTCACCCCCGGGGAAGCCTGACAGAATGTCACATGTCGTTACAGCCAAAAGAGGCACGGCCATGACTTCGCTTCGACGCGCGTTCCTGCTGCTGGCGGCCACTGCCCTGGCCCTGTCT
>CALNAL010000273.1 GCA_937874445.1 uncultured Acetobacteraceae bacterium
CCCTCTCCCAAACCCCGAGAATGCCGGGTCCAGGGGTCGCTCGACCCCTGGTGGGAGATCCAAGGGGGCAAAGCCCCCTTGGTGGGGTCCGGGGCGAAGCCCCGTCACGGGGGGCGTCATGGTTCCCGGGCCCTGGGGTCGAGGGCGGCGTAGAGGAGGTCCACGGCGAAGTTGACGAAGACGAAGGTGAGGGTGGCGAGGAGGATGGCGGCCTGGATGAGGGGGTAGTTGCGTTCGGCGATGGCGCCGATCATCAGGCGGCCGAGGCCGGGCAGGGCGAACACCTGTTCGACCACGACGGAGCCGCCGAACAGGTAGCCGGCCATGATGCCGGCGGTGGTGGTGAAGGGGATCAGGGCGTTGCGCAGGGCGTGCACGCCGATGACGCGCCACTCGGCCACGCCCTTGGCGCGGGCGGTGCGGATGTAGTCCTGGCCGATGGCCTCCAGCATGGCGGCGCGGACCACCCGCGAGAGGGCGGTCATCACCGGCAGGGCGAGGGCGATGGTGGGCAGGGCGATGCGGGTGAGGTTGCCGGCGGGGTTTTCCGAGAAGTTCACCCAGCCCACCACGGCGACGCCGGGGGCGAGGCGGCCGGCGCCGTAGAGCAGCAGCGTGCCGAGCCAGAAGGAGGGCACCGTGACGCCGGCGATGCAGAGCACGCGCAGCGTGAGGTCGGCGGCGGGCTGGCGCAAGGTGGCCATCAGGCAGCCGGCGGGCAGCGACAGCACGACCGCCACCGCCAGGCTGACGCAGGTGAGTTCCAGCGTGACCGGCACGCGCCCGGCGATTTCGGCCAGCACCGGGCGTCCCGTCCACAGCGAGGTGCCGAAATCGCCCTGGAGGGCATGGCCGATCCACAGGGCGTACTGCACCACCAGCGGCTGGTCGAGGCCGAGGCTATGGCGCAGGGCGGCGATTTTCTCGGGGCTGGCGTCGGCGGCGCCGAGCATGACCTGCGCGGCGTCGCCCGGCACCAGGTGGATCATCAGGAAGGTGAGAACCGAGGCGCCGAAGGCGACGGCCAGCAGTTCCAGCCCCCGCAGGAGAAGGGTGCGGGTCACTGCGCGAGGCTGACCTCGCGCAGGATGCGCAGCGAGCGGGTGGGCGAGGGGGTGAAGCCCCGCACGCCGGTGCTCTCGGCGGCGTAGAGGGTGCCGTAGGCGAGGGTGACCACCGGGCCGGTGCAGGCCAGGGCCTTCTGCACCTGCTTGTAGATCTCCCGGCGTGCCGCGGGGGCGGTGGTGGCGCGGGCGCGGTCCAGGGCGATGTCGATCTCGGGGTTGGAATACTTGAACACGTTGGTCGCCCCGCCGGTGGCGAAGGTGCGGCCGAAATAGTCGTCGGGGTCGGGCCCGCCGGCGTTGAGCGAGACGAAGCCGTCGAAGTTGGAGGCCCGCCAGTCGGCGATGAAGCGGCCCTGCTCCTCGACGTTGAGCGCCACCTCGAAGCCGGCGGCGTTGGCCTGGGCCTGCACCACCTGGGCGACGTCCACCACCTGTTGCAGCGAGCCGAGCACGTTGAGGGTGATCTTGACCGGGAGCTTCAGCCCGGCGGCGACCAGCCTGGCGCGGGCGGCGGCGGGATCGGCCGTGAGGCAGGGAAAGGCGGTGGCGGGCAGGGCCCACTGGAGCAGCGCCGGGGACAGCGGCCCGCCGGGAACGCCGCGGCCGTAGTAGGCGGCATCGATCAGCTGGCCGCGGTTCAGCGCCAGGTTGAAGGCCTCGCGCACCTCGGGCTTGTCGAGCGGCGGGCGCGAGACGTTCAGGCCGACCAGCGAGTAGGCCAGGTCCTGCACCGAGACCAGCCTGACCCCGGGCGCGCCAGCCAGCGCGGTGGCCGAGGCGCCGTCCACCACCGGCAGGAGCTGGTAGGTGCCGCCCTTGATGCCGGCCTCGCGGGTGGCCGCCTCGGGGACGATGTTGAAGCGCAGCCCGCCGAGCTTCGGCAGGCCCGGCGCCCAGTAGGCGGGGTTGCGGGCGAGCACGATGGCGGTGTCGGGAATCCATTCGGCGAACTTGAAGGGGCCGGTGCCGTCCGGCTGGCGGCCGAGCGTGGCGACCGATTCGGGGGGCACGATGGCGAGGTCGGCCAGCTGGGAGAGCAGCGGCGCCGAGGGGGCGGTGAGGGTGAGCTGGACGGTCGCCGGGTCGAGCGCCTCGACGCTCTTGATGACGGCGAAGCGGCTGGCCAGCGGCGAGGAGGTCTTCGGGTCGCGCACGCGTGCGATGGAGGCCACCACGTCGGCGGCCGTCATCACCCGGCCGGAGTGGAAGCGCACGCCGGGGCGGAGGTGGAACGTATAGGTCAGCCCGTCGGGGGCGATGTCGCCTGCGGTGGGCAGCTCCGGCACCACCGCCAGGTCGGGGCCGATGGCGGTGAGGCCCTCGTAGAGGGTGGTGGTGAGCAGTTTGGTGGAGAAGGCGGTGGCGACATGCGGGTCGAGCCCCACCGGCGAGGAATCGGTGGCGAGCTGCAGGGTCTGGGCGGGCGCCGGCTGTGCGGAGG
>CALNAL010000274.1 GCA_937874445.1 uncultured Acetobacteraceae bacterium
CGCTGGCGCTCGGAGTGGCGATCGTCTCGGCGACGCGGGGGGTGGACCTGGCGCTGTTCCACCCCGCTGCGCGCGGGGAGGGGGAGGCCTTCGCCGGACTGGCGCGCCCGGTGTTTCTCGCCGTGGGGCGGGTGGCGGTGGAGAAGAACCTGCCCGCCTTCCTCGACCTCGACCTGCCCGGCTCCAAGGTGGTGGTGGGCGAGGGGCCCCAGCTCGCGGCCCTGCGCCGGGCGTATCCGCAGGTACATTTTCTCGGCGCGCGCTTCGGGGCGGCCCTGGCGCAGGCCTATGCCGGCGCCGATGCGATGGTGTTTCCCTCGCGCACCGACACCTTCGGGCTGGTGGTGCTGGAGGCGCTCGCCTGCGGCACCCCGGTGGCGGCCTTTCCGGTGACGGGGCCGCGCGACATCCTCGAGGCGGCCCCGGTGCCGGTGGGCGCGGTGGACGCCGATCTGCGCACGGCGGCGCTGCGGGCCCTCGCCGCCGACCGCGCGGCCTGCCGCGCCCATGCCGAGCGCTTCAGCTGGCGGGCCTGCGCGGAGGGGTTCCTCCAGGCGCTGGTGCCGCTGCGGCCGGCGGCATAGGGCGTGGGGCATTGCCGGAAGCGTCCGGAAATCGCCAGCATGCGCAGGCGCGCCGTTATTGGAATCATCGATTTTGTCGATCAAAATTTCTCATTATAATCTAGCCAATCTCTTCTTCGGGACGGGATACGCCGCTGCTATGCTCCCTTCGCAAGCAGATCCTGCGAAATAGAATTTTTCGAAAAAATGAAGGGGACACGAAATGAGCGGAACATCGCCGCAGCCTGGAAAATGCCCAGTGATGCACGGTGCGAACACCTCCCTTGGAACATCCAACAGGGACTGGTGGCCCAAGGCCTTGAACCTGGATATTCTTCATCAGCACGACAGCAAGACCAACCCCCTGGGGGCAGGTTTCAACTATCGCGCGGCGGTGAAGACGCTCGACTTTGCGGCACTCAAGCGCGACCTCGTGGCGTTGCTGACCACGAGCCAGGACTGGTGGCCGGCCGACTGGGGCCACTACGGCGGGCTGATGATCCGCATGGCCTGGCACTCGGCCGGCTCCTATCGCACCGCCGACGGGCGCGGCGGCGGCGGGCACGCCAACCAGCGTTTCGCCCCGCTCAATTCCTGGCCCGACAACGCCAATCTCGACAAGGCGCGCCGCCTGCTGTGGCCGATCAAGAAGAAATACGGCAACAAGCTGAGCTGGGCCGACCTGATCCTGTTCGCCGGGACCGTCGCCTATGAGTCGATGGGACTGAAGACCTTCGGCTTCGGCTTCGGGCGCGAGGACATCTGGCACCCGGAAAAGGACGTCTATTGGGGCTCGGAGAAGGAGTGGCTGGCCCCCAGCGGCAGCGAGGGCAGCCGCTACTCCGGCGAGCGCGACCTGGAAAACCCGCTGGCCGCGGTGATGATGGGGCTGATCTACGTCAACCCCGAGGGCGTGGACGGCCACCCCGATCCGCTGAAGACCGCCCGCGACATGCGCGTGACCTTCGCGCGCATGGCGATGGACGACGAGGAGACCGTGGCGCTGACCGCCGGCGGCCACACCGTGGGCAAGACCCACGGCAACGGCGATGCCGCCCGGCTCGGGCCCGCTCCGGAAGGCGCGGGGCTGGAGGAGCAGGGGCTGGGGTGGATCAACCACACCGGCCGCGGCATCGGGCGCGACGCCGTGACCAGCGGCATCGAGGGGGCGTGGACCACCCATCCGACGCAATGGGACAACGGCTACTTCCGCATGCTGCTCGGCCACGAGTGGGACCTGAAGAAGAGCCCCGCCGGCGCCTGGCAGTGGGAGCCCGTCGCCATCCGCGAGGAGGATCGGCCGGTGGACGTGGAGGACCCCGCGATCCGCCGCACGCCGATCATGACCGACGCCGACATGGCGCTGAAGATGGACCCCGCGTATCGCAAAATCTCGGAGCGCTTTGCCGCCGACCAGGACGCCTTCTCGCGGGCCTTCGCGCGGGCATGGTTCAAGCTGACCCACCGCGACATGGGGCCGAAGGCGCGCTACCTCGGTCCCGACGTGCCGGCCGAGGACCTGATCTGGCAGGACCCGGTGCCCGCCGGGCGCACCGGCTACGACGTGGACGCGCTCAAGGCCCGCATCGCCGCCAGCGGGCTGAGCGTGGGCGATCTGGTGGGCACCGCCTGGGACAGCGCGCGGACCTTCCGCGGCTCGGACAAGCGCGGCGGGGCCAACGGGGCGCGCATCCGCCTCGCGCCGCAGAAGGACTGGGAGGGCAACGAGCCCGCCCGTCTGGCCCGCGTGCTCGCCGTGCTGGAGGGGCTCGCGGCGGCGGCGGGAGCGTCGGTGGCCGATACCATCGTGCTGGGCGGGAGCGTCGGCATCGAGAAGGCCCCCCGGGCCGCCGGGGTGGGCCGCGGGGGTGGCGTGGCGCCCCGGGGGGGGGGGGGGCCCGCGGGGCTGGCCCGCGCCCGGGGGGTGGGGGGGGGGGGGCCGGGCC
>CALNAL010000275.1 GCA_937874445.1 uncultured Acetobacteraceae bacterium
CCAGCGCGAGGCCGAGGTTGTTCTGCGTCATGGCCCAGTCGAGGGGCACCCGCTCGCGCGTCCTTTCCTCCAGGGCCGCACGGTAGGCAGCGATGGCCTCTTCCAGTCGCGCCGTGCCGCTCTCGCGCTCCCCCAGCGTCGCCAGCGCGTTGCCGAGGTTGTTCTGCGTCATGGCCCAGTCGAGGGGCACACGCTCGCGTGTTATTTTTGGCAATATTTGATAATAAATTCTGATGGAATCTCGCAAAGACACGTTATCGCCGCGTTCGTCTCCTTGCCGCTCTAGCGTTCTCGCTTGACGGAACCAATATTCGACACGTTCGTCGGCATGGCTGTCTGGCACATAACTTGCAGCCTGGGAAAACAATTTTGCCGCTTGCACATAGCGCCGGACGGTCAGCTCAACTTCCCCCTCGGCCGAGGTCGAACGCGCGGCCCCGAGCATCTGCTCATCCTCGGCAAACTGCGCCTGCTCCCGCAACGCACGGGCCTTCTGTGCTGCCTCGACCTGGATATTCGTCGCCTGATGGAGCAGTTCGCGTGCCTGCTCGAAGCGGCCTGCATCGATCTCTGCTTGCGCCTGCGCGACCAACCCTTGTGCGTCCGGGTTTGCTGGGTTCAGCGCGGCTGCCTGGGCTTTAAGACGCCTGTAGTCATCAGCAACCCGGAGAAGCTCTTCTCCAAGCCGCTCGGATGGCAGATTTTCCTCGCCCACAATGTGCAGAAATGTCCTGACAGCCCCCTCAGAGACGCCAAGGCGCGTGCTTAGCGCA
Organism: uncultured Acetobacteraceae bacterium; assembly: GCA_937874445.1. GTDB lineage: Bacteria > Pseudomonadota > Alphaproteobacteria > Acetobacterales > Acetobacteraceae > Rhodovastum. Next base: position 774 of record CALNAL010000275.1, read on the forward strand.
ACAATTCTATCCACCAGCGGGCCAGTGGCACCGCGAGCCGCGGCTTCGGTCAGCTCCTTCATCTGTTCTGGAGAAAGGCCAATATTGACCGTGCCGGTAATGTTTCCCCCAGCGGCAACGCTACCAGGACCGGCAGTAACATCCTCAAAGGCAGCCGCCCCAAAAGGCAAACTCAATGCAACCCCGACACTCAGCCAGATGATCGCAATACGGGGCATGGATCAGGGTCTTTGAGTGGCGAGGTTACGAGATGGCGCACTGGAGGTTTGCCCTCCCGTTGTGGATACATTCCCAGAGATGTCGCCGCCGGCAGCCACGCCGCCATGGGAGGCTGTCACATTGCCCCTTGGCCAATCGACGACAGCCCTGGCAACGATCCCACCCACGACGATGACGATCAGCCCACCAATAAGCCAACCGAGAAGGCGTGCTCGCGGCTTCTCTGACAGGGATGCCACGGCCTGAATGAGTTTCGAAAATAAGTCTTGCCATCCGTGGTGGATCGCATCGATCGGATCTTTGCCCATGCCCAGTTCCCAATCAGGCAAGCTTCACGGAAGCTTACTTCCAAGGGGAAAGTGTTTCCTTCATCGGGGGCAACCGCAAGATCGTATCCAACATAAAATCATCATACCTCCCGCAGCCAGGTGCCTTCGAGCGGCATGAACAGGCTTTGCGGTGCGTCGTTGAGGTCAGCCAGGGCGTCGGCCTGGCTGGCGTCCTGATAGAGGCGCTGGGCCAGCACCAGGGCCGGCAGGGCCTCCGGCACCGAATAGGTCGCTTGGCTCGGCAATGCCTGCGCGCGGGCGATCATGTCGGCCATGGCCTGCGCCTGGAGCGCGCCCCAGGCGCGGAACAGATCGTCCGCGCCGGCATCGGCCGCCGCCGTGGCCTGGGTATCGATCAGGTCGAGCAGCTGTTCGCGCGCCGTGGTGGCCTGCTGGGCGGAGGCCCAATCGTAGGAGGCATAGACCTGCGCCAAGGCGGCAACCGCGTTGCCCTGCACCAGCAGCACCACCAGGGCCTGTTGCGCTGCCAGATCGGCGCCCACGGCCGTGGCGGTATCGATGGCGGGGAGATCGTTGCCCCAGGTCGCGAGCGTCGCCAGGCCGCCGGAGATGTCCGACGCGGCCGGGATGGAGAGCGCCGTGCCGGTCACCGCGTCGGAGGTGGTGGCGGAAGTGTCGTTGGCCGCGATGACGTTGCTCGCCATGCCCTGAACCGCCGTTTGCACGGCCGTGGCCGTGGCGGAGGCATCGGTCGGCGCGGCAGAAACCTCGCCGATGGCGGCGGAGAGGGTGGAGATGGTGTCCACCGGCAGCCCCAGCATCGAGGCCGCCACCTGATCGAGCAGGGCGGAGGGAGCCAGGGTCGCCTCGACCACCAGCGCATACATGGAGGAGATCACCCCCAGCAGGCTGGAAACGCCGGCCAGCAGGGTCGCGGCGGTGTCGTTGGCGTAGAGCGGGCTTGCCGTGGGGTCGGCCACCACGAACTCGAGCTCGAAGGTGCAATAGCCGAACGCCTCGACGATCCGTTCGTTGAGGCGCAGGACGCCGGCATTGCAGGTGAGCGGCCCGAAGGTGGGATGCACCAGCGTGCCGGGCTCGGAAGTGCCTTCGACCGCGTCAAGCAGCGCATCCCGGCGGTCGAGGTAGGAGGCCCCCGTGGTAGGATCGTCGATGACATAGGCGTTAATGTGAAACCGTCGCGTCTGCCGCCCGAGGTCCTCGGGGTAGGCATCTTCCCGCTGCGGGAATTCGTGGGTGACCAGGCGGCGCCCGCCGTCCACGGTGCCCGCCTGCATGTAGAACGGGACACTGCGGAACGAGGCGGGCAGCAGGCGGGCGCGCGAGCCGGTCAGTTCGGCCAGCGCGGAGAGAATCGACCCGGTGGACATCAGAATGCTCCGGCAACGCCTGCCTGGCTGAAGCCAACATCCACGTCATCAGGCTTCGCGGAGCCGGACGACGAGGACTGCACGGTTGTGCCCGGCGGGGTGTTCTTGAATTCGACGACATGGCGCACCGTGCCATTCTGTGCTGGCGCTGGCGCCGGCGGCGGGGTGGAGGAACCCGGGCCGTAGACCGGCGGGATGGGATGCGGCATGGCGGACGACGGTGCCCCGCCAGCCCCAGCCGCATCCGTTCCAGGAATCGGCCGGCCGAACTCATCGTATTGCGCCGCCGAGGCGATCCCGGAGGAGATCGCGCCGCCAACGCTCTTGATGGCCCCGCCGACACTCTTGACGACACCGCCCGCGAAGTTGGCCGCTTCCTTGACCTTCTCGACGATCGGTCCGATGAAATCCCAGGCGGCCGAGAAGGCTGCCTTGACGCCCTCCCACAGCTTGCGGAAATAGGGCTCCACTTTGTCCCAATTTTCGTAGATCAGCAGGGCAGTGCCGGCGATCACCGTAATGGCCGCGCCAATCGGATTGGCCATGGCCAACAGACCGACCGCCCGGAGGACCTTTCCGACTGTCCTGATGGCAGCAACGAACGAGCCGATCTGCCCGATGATCGGCCCGGCCATCATGGCGCCGAAAGCGGTCATGATCCCCTGGGTGGGCGTGACGATACCGCCCAGAGTCGTGATTTCACCGACGAGATGCCCGAACCCCTCGACCGTCTGCTTGACATCGATCTGACTGAGAGAGGTCGCAAGGCTGGTGACCGCCCCGGCGATGCCCGTGGCGATCCAATCCCGGTTGGCAACGATCCAGTTGGTGAACTGATCGATGATGGGCTTGAGCACAGGGGCGAGCTTGGCGCCGATGGCGTTGGTAAAGCCGCCCACTGCCTCGCCGAGGGTGAGCATCGACCGGTGATATTCTTCGAGACCGTGCTTTTCCTCTCCGGTGAAGGGATAGCGCACCTCATTGGCCCGTTGCTGGAACTGCTGCAACGCAGCGCCGCCCTGCATGAGCAGAGGAATCATGTCGCGGCCGCCCTTGCCGAACAGGGCCTGCGCCATGGCCGCGCGCATCGCGGGGTCGCGCGTGCGGGCGAAGGCATCGGCGAGCTTGGGCATGGCATCCGCAGCGCTCAGGGCGTGGCCCTGCGCATCCTTCAGCGAGATGCCGAGTTTCTTGAAGAGGCTAGCGACATCCTTGTTCTTGCCGCGCAGCGCGTTGCCGATGGCGACGTTGAGCTTGCCCACGCCGGCCGTCATGGATTCGACCGGAACGTCGCTCATCTTGGCGGCGAAGGTGAGGCCGCCGAATTGCGCGCCGGACAGCCCGACCGATCCAGCCGTCTTGGCCGTCTCCGCGATGCGGGTGGAAACCTTGTCCACCAGGGCGAAGGCGCCGGCGAGGCTTCCGGCACCGCCGAGGCCACCGAGCACCGGGATGACGCTAGTGAGGCCGCCACGCAGCTTGCCGACCTCGCCGTTCAGCGCCCCGAAGTGCCCGCGCAGCAACCGGACGTGGCCGGCCAGGGCCAACCAGTTGTTGGGCTGCGGAACGGTCTGGATTTCCTTGCCGGCCTTGCGCGCGGCGGCCCCGGCATGCTCGGCCGCCTTGCCCACATCGCCGAAGGCCGCCTTGACGACCGCCGCCATGCCGCGCGACTGCTCGCCGATGAGCTTCGCCATGGCGCCCAGGCCCTTCATGGAGCCCAGGACTTTCGTCATCGGACCGGTGGCCTGATCGACAGCCTTGATCTTGGCGTCGAAGACTTCGGTGCCTTCGGCCATCGTCCCCTCCCGTTATTGCCCGCCACCAGCCTTCAGCTTGCGAATGCGCACGCCCTGCTCGAGGTAGAGCGCGAGCAGGCGCGGCGGCAGCCCGAAGATGTGCTCGAAGCTGCCGGCGCCCCAGAGGTCCACCGCCTCGAAGTAGCGGTCTAGGAGCCCCCGGCCCCAGCTCCCAAAAAACCGCCAATGACCCCCGCGCAGAGGGACCATTCGCCGGCACGCAGCGACTGCACGGTCGTGAGCGGCACACCCGCCAGGCGGGCAATCAGCGCCGTCATCGGCTTGGCCAGGAACTCGAAGCTCCCGTCCGGGGTGAATCGCAGGGGATAGCCGCACTCGGCGAGATCGTTGCCGTTGGGCTCGCGCAGCTTGAGCTCGGTAATCTCGCCGTCGAGCATCTGCACCGGGCGCGAGAGCTTCACCACACCGGGCAGACTTGGATTTTCGGTCGTTTCGCTCATGACGTAGCCAGAACCTCCTTTACCAAAGAGCCGACAAACTTCAATCCGGGGATCTTGCCTTCCGCGACCTTGGCGGAGACCTTGTCCACGTGCGAGCCGTTGACCAGGATGTAGGATTTGCCGTTGTTCATCTGCACCTGGATCGTCTTGTTGCGGATGGCCTTGAGCGCCGCGATGGAGACGGCCGGCCCGTCAAGGAAATCTGCCTCGATCCCGGCGGCCTCATAGGAGGAGACCAAGCCGACATCGCCATTGGAGGAGACGATTTCCTTGTAGACGATGCCGCCGTAGTTGATGGTAACCTCGGCGGCCACCTGATAGGTCGCGCCGTCCACGAAGAAGGACGACGCGCCACCGCGTTCGATAACGGGCATGGATTACGCCTCCGAATCCTGGGCTTGCAGGTGGAACTGATTGAGCACGGCGAAGATGCGCAGGCCGGACACGTAATAGGGGTCGAACAGCACGTCGGCCCGGGTCGCATCCTGACTGTTGCGCTGCACGATCAGGCCGGATGCGAACAGATCGTCGCGCTCGACGTAGTTCAAACCCTCCATCACGATGTAATCGGCAACGAGGATGGACTTGATGATGCTCGGCGTGACGATCACCGGCGTGTCGTTGTCCGGCGTGGTTGGCAGCCGCGTGCCATCGTCGGCGAGCAGGGCTCGCGGCAGCGCCGTGGTGATGGCCGCCTTGAGGTGGCGCACCACGGCCATGCAGAGGAACAGCGTTTCCGCGTCGAGATAGGCGGTGTCGGACTGGCCATAGGCGTTGGTCTGATAGGTGGTGACCACCCGCAGCACCTGCGGCCCTGACGTGCCGGGGACGTCCAGCGCGATGCCGGCCGAAAGCAGCGACTGCTTGTTGGAAAAACTGATGTCGTTGCTGGCATCCTCCCCGAGCACGCCATAGGCCAATAGCGTTTGCAGCGGTCGGTTCGGCTGGGCCTTGATGCTCGGCACGATCGACCCGACGCGCGCGGCCAGGCGCAACCAGGCCGGGGTGGGAGAAAGGGCGTTGAAGCCGAAGACGGTCAGATGCTGGTCATTGAGGCCAGACCCGAGGGTCAGCAGATTGGCCACCGTATCCACGCGGGCGGAGAAGACATGCCCGTAAATCTGCGCCGCATAGCTCCACCGGCCGCTTGCGTCGTTCATCAGCGCCGTCATGTATCCGAGCGAGGCGGTGTCGGAATACGGGCAGACGACGAAGTCGAATTCGCGCGTGCCGAGCCAGGTGGCGATGGAAGCGAGGTTCGGATCGGTCGCGCCGCCGGCCATCTGGGTGATGGTGACACTGATGCCCGCGGGAGTCGTCTCGCCGCCCTTCGCACCGCGCCAGTTGAGGGCGAGCGGGACCGCGCCGAGCGTGCCCTTGTTGTTGGCCGCGAGCGTGACCGTGCCGGCGGCGGCCGAGGCGGTGACCGGCAGGGTGAGCGCCGCATCGACGGCGGTGGTGGTGACGGCCGCGTTGATGGCCGCAACAGCATTCGTGGCGATCTGGGTGGCAGTCTGCCCCGCGGCGACGCCGACCTTGACCAGGGTGCCGCCGATGTAGAGGAACAGCGTGCCGTTCGCCGTGGCCGTGCCAACCACGGCAACCGTGCCCGAGGCCGCCGTGGCGCCGGATGCGTCGGGCAGCGGTAGCGCCCAGACCTCGCCGACCGTGTCGTTGGCACGATAGGCGGCGATCATGCCCGCGAGCTGCGAGCCGGCACCGAACGCACCCTGCGCCCAACCGAGGCTGGTGACGAATTCGGGCGAGGGCGTCGCGGGCACCGCGGCCGTGGCCTGGCCGATGATGAGCGTGCGCTGCACCGGCTGCGAACTCGCCGCCTTGGACGCATCGAACTCCGCATAAAAAAATGGAACCCGCAGGTTCGACGGAATGTTGGCAAACGAAACGCTGCCGGACATACTGATATCCCCAGACAAAGAGGAAAGGATTGCCGATGCCCCCCGCCGGTCAGTCGGCAGGGAACGTCACGCCGGCCTTGATCGGCGGAGTGCCGTCCGGCGGCGTGGTTGTGAGCGTGGCAGTGGAGAGCGGCGTGGTGACGCGAGGCTTGTAGATTTCGCGCCAGCCGCATTCGATCAGGATGCGCCCGTCGGCGAGCGACTGCTTGCCCTCGCCGCGCACGGCCCGCTGGGTGCGCATGGAACCCGCGACGCCGAACAGGCGCACCCAGGCGGGATCGGAGAACAGGCAATCCTTGACCTGGGCGATCAGCGTATCGAGCCGGGCCAGCGCGTCGGCCTTCCGGGCACCCGCCACGACGGCTTGCACCACGATCTGTGCCGTTACGGCGAAGGCCGGGGCAGTGCCTCCCTGGCTGTCGGTCGAGGCAGAATCGTCGGTATAGACGACGATGCGCGGAACATCCTCGGTTTCCAGGGGATCGATCCGTTCCGCCTCGACCGGAACGGCCACGCCCTCCACCTGGACCCCGTAGCCGAGAAGAGAGGACACCGTGGCATCGCGCAGGATGGTCGTCTGGTCTTTCTCGGGGACGGGCATACAGGGTCACCTCATTGCGACAGCACCGGGTCGGGCGCGGCGGGCACCACGGCTGCCTGGGAATCGTCAGACCAGGACAAGGGGATGCGCGCGGCGCCCATGCCGTCGGGATAGACGTTGCGGGCCGTGTAGGAGACGCCGCGAATCAGAAAGACGTCGCCGCGCGCGGGCATTCCCGGAAACTGGCTCAGGCGCACCGAGGCCACCGGCAACATCTGCTCGACCTGCTCGCCGTCCTGAAACTTGGTTTCCTTGGAATTGTCCCAGAAAATCAGGGGCACCCGCTGCGCCGTGCCGCCGGCGGGCGTCCAGAAGGCCCATTCTGCGAACGCATCCTGGGCCGCCGCCAGCACAGTGGCGTCGAGATCGATCATCCGCCCGTCGAGGTGGATGCAGCGGGCGTGGCAGGGGCGGCGGCGGACGCCACGGCCGAGACCGACCCTGCCGAGATCAGGTCGGCGGCGATCTTCGCGGGCACGGTGAGCTTCGAGCCGGCCCCGAATCCGTAGTGCGAGCCTCCGAGATAGACCGTGCAGCCGGTGTTGACCGTCACCACGGTCGTTTCGACGGTTGCCATGTGGTAATTCTCCGATGTGGATCATCCGCTCCCGCCGTGCGGCGGGAGCGGGGCACGCCAGGCGCCCTCAGGCGACCTTGGCGGAGAGCGCGGCGTTGACGCGCGAGGGGATGACGACAGGCGCGGACTGCATGAGAATCTGGCGCCGGCTCGGGTTCTTCTCGACCCAGGACTTCGGCGCGTAGGGGAGCGCGCCATAGGCGAAGTCCTCATCCATGATCGCACCGAACGCCCGCACGCCTTCGAGGTTCTTGCTCGCCAGGATGACGGTGTTGTCGGGAACCATCCGACTCTCGAAGGAAAGCTTCACGTCGTTCGCCGCGGCCGTGGTGGCGGTGGAGAGGGTGATGGTGTTGCCGGCGACAGCCTTCACGACGCAGCCCACCGGGATGCCGGGAGCCCCGGGGCTCACCGAAGCCTCGAAGGAACCGCCGGCCGGAGTCGGCGTGAGGGTGGAACCCACCGCGATGGAGCTTCCGGAGGGCACGGTGAGCGTGGTGGCGCCGGAGGCCCAGCTCATGTGCGGGATCTGGTCAACGAACCATTCGTTGTAGACCCACAGCCGGTACTCGCCCCAGCGCCCCTTGAAGACGGCACCCTGAACCGGCGCGGTGCCGCCCAACTCGATCTGGGAATCGCCGCCGCGCATATACCAGACGCTCTGCTGCACCCGCGGGTCGAGCACGAAAAGATTGAAGGCGCCCGTGGTGAAGACGATATCGGTCGGAGCGGCGCCGGACTTCTGCAGGACGATCTGCGCCCACTGCTCGATAGACTGGCTCGCCGGGTTAGTCGCAGACCACGGGGAGCCCGAGCCGGTCGCGGTCGAGAGATCGACGCTTAGCGCGGGGTCGCGCCCGAAGGACAGCAGCACCGGGGCGAAGCCCTCGCCGGACACGGTGTATCCGCCGTTGACCAGGGACTGCGCTGCCATCCACTCGAGGCGGCGGTCCACGCCCTGCACCATGTCGTCCAGCTCGAGCGCGAGGTTCTGCATGATGCGCTCCTCGGGCGTGAGCTCGCCGCCGATGCGTTCACCCATCATGCGCATGATCGGCTTACGCAAATCGGGCTGGCGGAGGTCCTTGATATAGGCCGGCTTGAAGGTGTTGGTCTGGAACATCCGCGACGCCACCGGCGTGCCCTCGACCAGCGGCGAGACGAAGGGCGCCATGCGGCGCAGGCCAACGTCTACGTCGATGGAGACGTATTCCGTCGGAGAGGGGAAGATGTTGGGGAAGAACGAGTCGAGGAGGAAGTTGCTCGGGCGCTTGAGGTTGCGCACGACGTGGATCAGCACGTTCGTGGAGAAAATGGCGTCGATCGCCGACATGGGAGAGAATCCTTCAGCAGGCGACCCCGGAGAAGAACTCCGAGGCCGTCACGCGATTGCAGAGGGGGAACCGGAGGAAAAGGACGGCCGCGCCGTCAGACGATGGCGTTGAGCACGCCGCTCGTCTTGAGGAAGAGCGCGCTGCCGACCTGGCGCAGGGCCGTCTTGACGCCCGTCGCGGCGAGGCCCGGGCCGAAGGTCATGTAGTCGGCGTTGAACTCGCCCGAGACATAGACGGGCACGGGCGTGGCGGCATTCGCGCCGGTTGCCGAGGTGTCGGCATCCTCGGCGAGGATCAGCCAGTTGCGCGGGTCTTCGCTGCCATCGGTCGCGGTCGCCGTGGCCTGCACATACAGCCCGGCGCCGGAGCCGGCGGTTTCCTCGACCACGAGGGAGAAGCCGTCGCCGGCCGCGAAGGCGGTGCCGCCGGCGGTGATGGTGAAGCCGACCTGCGGAGAGGCGAACGCAACGCCCGTGGCGCCGGTGCCGAGCGTTTCGCCTTCGGGATCGACGACAGCAAAGGCGGTCGCGGCGGTGAAGTTCACGCGATAGGTGCCGGCGACAACCTCGGCGCCGGCGGAGAGGTTGGCGATGGTGCCGTTGCCGGTGTTCGCACCGCCGGCGGTCGTCGCGGCCGCCGCGGCCATCGCATAGACGTTGCCGGTCTGCTGGCCGATCAGCGTGCCGCGCGGGAGCGTGAGCCCGGCGGCGAGGGTGACGGTGTCGGTGAGGACGGGCTGGGAGCCGAGCTGGAGCTGGTCCGGGCTGAAAACCTCGGAGCGCATCGACGGCTCGAAAGCGTAGGGCATATCTGGGTTCCTTCAGGGCAGAGAGACGGAACGGACGAGGCGGGCTGGCCGCGCGATCAGCTGGGCGCCTTAAGGCCCTTGGCGTCGCGGTAGAGGGAGACCACCCGATCGGCCAGCGCCTCCGGCGACCCCGCCCGGGCAGACGGAGCGTCGAGGCCGACGACAGGCTGCGGAGTGGCGTCCATGCGTTCGGCCAGGCTCTTGCGCTTCGGCGCGGAGGCGCCCCCGGCCAGCATGATGCCGATGGCCTCGCTGCGGGGCAGCGTGGTGCGGAAGGCGAGCTGGGCGGCGAGGGCCACGTTCGTGGCGGCGGCGGGATGCGCGAAGATCGCCGCGCAGCGGGCGCGCTCGCGCAGGCGGGCCGGGTTGGACGCTTCCTCGCGGTCGGAATCGTCGTCGCCGTCGTCATCCTCGTCGTCGTCATCGTCGTCATCGTCGTCTTCGGCCTCGCCGCGGGCCTTTTTCAGCGCGGAACGGGCCTTTTTCACGTCTCCCTCGGCCTTTTTGGCGTCTTCCGACGCCTTCTTGGCCTCGTCGTCGTCACCGTCGTCTTCGGCCTTCTTCTGCCGTTCCTGGGCCGATTTCAGGTCATCTTCGGCCTTTTTGAGGTCCTGTTCGCACTTCTGGACCTTCTTGGCGTCCTCATCGTCGCCGGATTCGGCGAGGGGGGCCGGGCCGCCAACGAGGTGGGCGAACGGCGTCGTCGCCCGCGCGTGCGCGTGCTTCATTTCGGATTCCTGATTGTGAGAGAGGTTAGCGCAGCGAGCCGAGAAGCTCGGACATCGCCGCGTCGGGCGAGAGAACCGCGTCGGCGAAGCCGATTTTCGTTCCGGCGTCGCCGAGATAGGTGAGGGCCTGGGTGGCCTTGACCGCCGCCGGAGTCAGCCCCCGGTTACGGGCCACGGTCGCGACGAAGAGGTCGCCCATGGCATCCACGTCGGCCTGGAACCGCGCCCGCACTTCGTCGCTCAAGGGCTCGGTTTCGATGCCGTCGGCCTTGTGGGCGCCGTAGGTGATGACGGTGACCGTCACCCCCTGGGCGGTGAGCGCCTTCGAGAGGTCGGTGTGGAGCGCGATCACCCCCACGCTGCCGGTGCCCCCGGTGCGGGGCACTGTGATGCGCGTGGCCGCCGAGGCGATGGCATAGGCCGCCGAGTAGGCGCCTTCGTCGAGGATGGCCCAGATCGGCTTTTCCCCGGTCTGGCGGGCCGCGTAAATCTGGTCCACCAGGTCGAAGCAGCCGCTGACCTCGCCGCCCGGACTGTCGATGTCGAGCACGATGGCGCGCACGTCGGGGTCATCCCAGGCGGAGGCAAACATGGCGCGGATGCCGTCATAGCCCGTCATGCCACTGTATGGATGGATGCAGCCGAGCTTGTGCACCAGCGTGCCCTCGATCGGGATGACGGCGACGGGACCAACCATTTCGAAGGGGCGGTTGCGGGCCGGGTCGCTCGAGCCCGGGCCGAGGACTTCCATGTCGAGGGCCGCGGCGCTGCCATCGGCGCGGAACAGGCGGGCCACGCCGAGACGGTCGGCCAGAACCGCCATCACCACCTCCGCCTTGTCGGGGAGGATGGCGAGAGGTCGGTTGAACAGCCGCTGGGCCAGGTGGGGAAGGCGATGCGGGATCATTGCGGCTCCCAGGGGAAGAAGGAATGCCGGGCTTTCACCGGCGGCGACCGCGTCTAACCATGGCCTCTGCCGAGCACTGGAGTGCCGGCGGGATTCGTGGTGGGAGGCCGGCATCAAGGCCCCGGCCTCCCCCTCCGATATGCGGGGCCTGAGCCCCGCCGCGTGATGCCCCTTGCCGCACCGCGGCATTCCTGGGGCAGGAATCACGTCATTCCGGTTCAGGTTTCTTGGCGAGCTGGGCGGCGGGAGCGCTTTCCTCGTCGCCATCGTGGCCGAGGGCCTCGCCGAACCATTTCGGATGCGGCAGGCCGAGTTGATCGAAGCGGCCGCGCTCGATGGCCCGCTGATCGACCACTTCGTTCCAGTCGAGGCCCTGTTCGGCGCACTCGTTTTCCAGCGTCGAGAGGCCGGCATCCATCCGCAGAACCGCCGCCTGGGCTTCCTTGACCGGGTCAACCCAGCCGCGGGGCGGCCCCATCCAGCGGGCGGCGGAGTATTCGCCGCGTGCCTCGGCGAAATCCGGGGCATTGCGCGGCAGCGGCAGCTCGCCGAGGTCCATGGCCTCTTCGAGAAACGCACTGAGGATCGGCGCGCAGAAGCCGGCGGCGAACTCTCCGCGACGGCGATGCAGGGTCTTCCACGCCTCGAGCAGGGCGGCGCGGGCCGAGGAATAGTTGACCCGCGACCAGTCCTTGCTCAGCTGCTCGTAAGTCTGCCCCGTGGCCGCAGCCAGGTTGCGCAGAACGGCATTCTCGAAGATCCCGTAGGCCGTGGACGGCCGCTTGGAATCGACCGCCTTGATGCTTTCGCCCGGCCGCAGGATCGGCAGGATGCCATCCTTGATGCGGAGCCGGCCGTCGTGCATCGGCAGCGGATTGCCGTCGTAATCGGTCGGGCGCCCGTGCTGGTCCGCCGGCGAAAGGGCGTCCTGCATCGCCAGCGGGTCGGAAGCCGTCTCGACGTAGGCGGCGAAGATGCTGTTGACGACGGCGGCTTGCAGCTCCACCGCGTCGAACTGGCTCAGCATCTTCATCCGCCCCAAAACCGGGGTGAAGATGCCGCCGACCGCGCGATGCTGGTCCGGCCGGTCAGAAACGAAGTGATGAACGATGACCGGACGGCCGAACGAGGTTTCGCGCGGGAAGCGATCCCAGATCACGGTGTCGGCCGCGCTGAACCAATCTCCCTGGTGCGCGCGGCGGATGTGATAGGCGATGGCGGCGCCATAGGCGTCGAGCTCGATGCCGCCGCGGCGGTTGATGGTGTCGATCGCCAGATGCGGATTGGAGAGGCGGTCGGCATCGACCAACTGCACCGCGGTGCAATAGCGGGCCTTGCCGTAGCCAACCCGGCCGGGCAACCAGGGGAGATGCGCGAGAGCGTCGCCATCCACCAGCTCCTGACGATAAGCTAGGCGGAACAGCTGCGAGATGGTCAGGCGCCGGCCGGCGTCGCACCAGTGGCCGGTATCGTCCATGCCCCAGGACCGCCAAAGGGCCTGTGCGGCCTTGGAATATTCGTCGGCCCACTGGCGATCGAAGGTGCTGCCGGCCATCATGGCAAGGCGGCGCCAGGCCGGCTTGGGAATCGGGCGGAGCATGCCGCCGACCACGGAATCAAGGATGCTCGTGACGGACCCGGAGGCCCAGCCATCGTTGCGCACCAGGTCGCGGATGCGCGCGACGATCACGTCGCGGGAGAAGTTGCCCTCAATATCCGGGCTGGAAAGGTAGGCGTTCCAGTCACGGGTTTCCGGCGCCCAGTAGCTCGAGGCGTCGTAGGCCGTGGCGCCCTCGCCGCGGATCATGCCAACGCGCGGCTGCCGCCGCTCGACGACGCGCGGGTGCGCCGGCACAATCACGCGGCGCACCCGCCCCAGCATGGTGGAAAGACTCATCCGAAGCGCAGCCCCAGGGCACGCCGCGCGCGATAGCCGAGCCGGGTCTGCAAATCCTCAATGTAGAGGCGCAGGGAGCCGATTTCGGCCTTCGTGTAGGTGACGCTCCGCTGCCCCGATCCCTCGCCGTAGGTGACCGTGGCAACCCGGCCGCCGCGCATCAGCTGGTCATAGGCGGCCTGGGCAGCGGCAAGGTTGGCCTGCAACGTGGCGGCAGGCTGCGCGGAAGGCGGGGGACGAAACATCAGGCAAGCCTCCGGCCGGTGCGCTGCGGCCCCACCTGGCCGTTGCCGACCTGGGGACCTCGCGGAAACGGCGTGACGACGCGTTGCGGGGACGCCGGCGGCGGCCGAGGAGAGGCAGCCACCGCCGGCGAAGTCGGCTCGACGCATCCAGGTACAGCGGAGCCGACCATGGTGTTGACGTCCCAGGGCGCGGCCCATCCGGGCGGATGGTCCCAGGCGATGCGCTCCAGGCCGTGCAAGTGGGCGATGACGTGCGTGCCGACCATCAGGTCGGTAGGTTCGTTGCGATAGGTCGAGGTGTGCTTCCACGTCCGGTTGGGCTGTTCTTCCTCCGCCACCAGCCCCTCGAAGAAGAGATGCGGCGGCGTCTCGGCGCGCAGCGCGGCCGGGAAGTGGATGGAGAACGGCCCGGCGGCGGTCGCCAGTTGGCTCGCCAGCGCGCCCTTGAAGAAGTTGGCGTTGAACTCGCCGATCGGCACGGCCCCCGACGCCGAGACGAAGCGGTCGCGGCGCTGGGTGTCTGGCCGCTTGACGTAGAGCGGCGCGGCATTGACGCCGCCGAGGCCCTTCGTCGGCAGCACGTTCCACGCTTCCCGGCCATCGATCCGGCCGCGCAGCATCAGCCCGTGTCGCAGCCAGCGGCGCCACGCCGCATAGGCATGCTGGGTAGTGCCCGGAGCCCCGTAGGCGTCGTATCCGGCAGCCCGCAGGCGCATCACGCGCCCGGAACCGTCCGCCAGCGGGTAGGCGGCGGAAACGAGAGATGCGAGCAACCGGTCCCAATCGGCTGCGGAGGTCTGCGGCTCGGCCGGGAGCTGACGATAGTCGATAACCCAGGACTCGAGGCCGACGCCCCAGCCGCGCACCAGCAGCTCGAAGCGGTTGCCCTGCACGTCCACGAAGGCCGTGAGGAAGCGCACGCCCTCGGGCACCTGGCCCAGCTTGAGGCCGGGTTCGGCGCGGTCGGCGATGGCCTCGCCGGTGAGGTGCTCGGCCGTGGCGTGCGGCTCGTAGCAGAGTCCCCAGCGCTTCACGACAACCTGGCGCAACGTGGCGTCGTTGCCGGTGCGGTCGCGGGCACGCTGGGCCTCGACTAGATCGTGCGCCAAGGCGCCGATGCCGCCGCTCACCAGCGTGGACATCAGCCCGACGATCCAGAAGCCGGCAATCGGGCGGCGCACCATGTCGCCGGTAACCGTGCCGTCTTCGTCGATCGTCTGGCCCTCGCCGATCCAGCCATGGAAGGGCGCGGCGAGGGCAGCGTTGTTCATCGCCTTGCGGTCGCGGTCTTCGATCAGGGCGCCGCAGGTGGGGCAGAGAAGCCGGGCCTGCTCGCGGATTTCGTCGAGCGGGGCCTTGTCGTCGTAGTGCAGGGCCATGACCCGCTGGCCGAGCGGGTGCGGAGAGGACCACGCGCCGCAATGCGGGCACGGCCAATACCAGAGGCGGCGGTCGGAAGCGCCGTATCCGCGCATGATCCCAGCCGTCCATTTCGACGGCGCCATACCGCCGGCACGGTCGGGGTGCGACATGCGCAGCATCTTCGAGGAATCGCCGTAGGTGGCGCGGCGTAGGTCGAGAATTCCCGCGGCGTCGCCGAGGTTTTCGGCGTAGGCGTCCTCTTCGTCGAGCACCAGGCGCGGGGCGCGCTTGGAAATCATGTTGTTCTGGGCGGCGGGCAGGAACTGCACCGTCATGTCGCCCGCGAACCGTTTGAAGCCAAGAGAATCATCGACCGGGCGCAGGCCGAGGCGGGATTTCAGCGTTTCCTCGTGCAGGTCGATCATGGGGTTGATCGTGTCCTTCACGTAGGCGCTGATTGCGGGGTCGGACTGCATAAACCACAGCATTTTGGCTGGGTCGAGATGGATGGACCATCCGAGCCAGTTTTCGGCGACCGCCGTCTTGCCGCACTGGGCCGGCCCGGCGAGGAGGACGCTGCGGAAGTGATGGTCGGTCAACGCCTCCATCGGGCCGACCAGCCAGGGGGCCTCAGAATGCTGCCAGCGGCCGACGAAGCCGCCGCCGGAGTTGTTCAGCCAGCGATAGCGCTCCGCCCACTCCGCCACCGTGATGCGCGGCGGCGGCCGGAAGGCGCCCACGACATCGGCCCAGACATCGGCAGGGTCGGCGAATCCGACATCAGAGAAGTGCATCTTCGGTGCCGTTCGCCTCGTTGCTAGTCGCAGGCCGCAGCATCGCAATCTCGGCGTCGGCGCGCTTCTGCATCAGTTCGTCGAGCGCGCGGCCGTAGGATTGCAGGACCGGGCCAGGCCAACCCTGTTCCCGCCCCAGGCGGTTGAGGAAGGCGTGCATGTCCTGGGCAAGGTTCAGCATGAAGTTGCGGCCCAGATCGCGGATGCGGGCCGTCTCGACAAGTTCTCCGGCGTCGCGGGCCTGATCGATCTTCAGCTTGTTGAGCTTGACCGCCTTGATCTGATCGTCGAGCGAGAGGGTCGGCCCACGGGGAGGCTCCGGCTCGACCGCGAAGGGAAGAACGAGCTGCGCCAGCGCTTCGTCGCGTTCGGCGCGCTGCTGATCCGCTGCCTGTTTCTTCTCGGCGAGGAAGGTGCAGACGGCGCGAGGATCGAAGCGGTAGGAGCGACCATGATCCCCCCGCTCTTTCACGGGGAAATCCGGCCAACGATCGATCCACACGTCGAGCGTCGGGCGCGAGATGTGCAGGAGGTTGGCCAGCTCCCGCTTTGTGACCAGAGGAACGGGCGCATCGCCGGTTGACAATGCCAATGACAATAGGAAGCCCCTGATTTTATTGCTCAAACTGGCCGTTTTACCGGGGTGCGAAATGCCCCCGGTTGGGCAGGGCTGGGGCAAGGACCCGCTTAGCGAGCCGTCGCGATCGCCTCGCCCAGGCGGCGGCGGAAGGCGGCGGCCCAGCGGGCGCGGGCCACCTCGGCAACGCGGTCGCGGTAGTGGAAGCGCGGCTGATAGTGGGTGACGGCCTCGAACACTGTGAGGCGCGAGAGCTTTCCGCCATCCTCTCGCCGGAAGAAGCCGCCGATGTGTGCCTTGTTGGCCGGAGCGCCGGCGGGGAGGTAAGCGATGCTGTCGGCTCGGCTCGCGGCTGCGCCCTTCTTCGTCTTGCCACCCCTCTTTGGCTTTGCCTGATTGGAGAGTTTGCGCAGCACGCCAGCGGGAATATTCCCGAAGTCGTTCAGCAGCAGTGCACGTCCCGGCAGCACGATGGCATTAGATGCCTTGCGGGTGTTATCGGCCGGAGAGCGCGTGCCCCCCGTTTCCTCGCGAAGCAAATACTTGGACTGCACGGGCCGAACCTTGACCCCCGCGACAAGATGCCCGGGCTCGGCAGCATCCTCGCGCGGCGCCACGACTGAGCGCATCGTGAATGGCGTGGGCCGGTCGAAGATTTCGCCCATGTGGGCGTTGATGGAATCGCGGGCGGCACGCGCGACGTCGTTCAGCGCCTGCGCGGCGGCGAACCGGGTTTGCCGGCCCGCCGCCAGTTGCAGCATGCGCTCCATTCGGGAGAAGTCGGTTTCAAGCGACAGCTCGATCAAGGGCGACCTCGGTCAAATCGGCGCGGCAGATCAGCAACGGAACGACACGCCCGAACAGCTGAAGATCGACCGTGCTGGTGCGTCCATCGCAGGCCCGGACAATGCCCCGCCGTCCGGCGAACGCCCCGCGCAGAACCAGGACAGATGCCTGCGCCGGCAGCGGGCTCAGAGCCGCTGCGGACAACTCGCAGCGCCGATCATCATCGGCGCGCATCCGCTCGACGAAGCTATCGCGCACGCGCCCCGGGAGGTTGTCGGCACCGATGACGAGGCCGCGCACACCGGAGATGTCGAGGATCGGTTGGCGCGGAGCGGTCGCCGTCAAGCGGATGAAGCCATATCCGGGGAAAAGCGGCTTGCGCACCTTGTGAAACATCGTGTGCAAGACTGCATCCCGCACCGCGACCGCGATCAGCGGCAGATAAACCTCGTAACTGTGCCGCGCCAACTCTTGCGTCGCGACGAACTCGGCCTGGGAGAAGGTCGAGAACACGCACCAAGAGCTTCCCTTCCAGGCAGGTTCTTGGGGGCCGGCAGGATGTTTCGGCTTGCGGCCGGCACCGGGGCGGCGTCCACCGGAATTGGCACGAGGCCCGCCCCAGCCAAACTTGCTGATTTCTGCCTGATTTTCGGAATAGCTAACGCACTCCGCATGGTTCGTCGAACCATCGGGGTGCGGGGCAGTTTCTACACCCACGGCCCCCGAAAATGCAACCTCGTTCATCACGCCCGCTCCTTCCGATATGCCTCCACAGCCGGCGGCGCGCCGATGCACCCACCCTGCTGCCATGCTTCCATGGCCCGCGCATGCGCCGGCCAATCGAATTCGGCATCCGCAACCGGCCCAGCCGCAGCCAGGGCCTCGCGCACGGCCTTGTCGAAGTAGCGCAGGCCGCGCACCGGCTCGCTGGCACGCCCGGCCTTCTCCGCCACCACCCGCAGGATCAGCGGCGCATCCGCGCCCGCCTCAAGCCAGGCCGCCACATGCCGCGCGTCGTCACGGCGGAATTCGCCTGAAACCCCGGCTGCCTGCTCGACCTCCAATGCCAAGGCTTGAAGCTTTTCATCAGCTATAAGCTTAGCTTGTGGCAACGCGTCCGGTTTCGGCTTGGTTTCCGCGCCGCCGGACATGGGCAGCATCAAGTTGCCCTGCCGGCGCGCCGCAGCCTGGGCCGCCGTCTCGCCCTTGCGCGGCCGACCGCCCAACATCCCGTTGTTTCGCTTGGTTTCCGCCGAACGGAACGCGCCGGCCAGCAGTGGGCAGGAAATCGCGCCGTCCGCCTCGCGGGCGAGGATGCCGCGACCGATCAGGTTTTCGAGCCCGGTTTCCAGCTCGGGTTCCGTGCAGGATAGCGCCAGGCAAACCTCATTGGTTTCCGGCACGCGCGCCCCGAAGCGGAAAACCGCCGCGCGCATCCGCCACAGATTGACCAGCAGCGCGGCGAGCAGGCCGCGCACGGCCAGCGGGGCACCGCACAACTCGGGGCGGGCAAGCACGTCGAGGATGGATTCGGGAAGGCTTTGCTTGGCCATCGGAAGCTCCGATCAGGATTCGGACGGGGGGAACGCCCAGGCGGGCGAATTTTCGGGCTCGGATTCGTCGCGGAACCAGGTCGTCGGGCCGTCCCAGCGCAGGCGGGCAATGCCCGTGGCGCCGTTGCGGTTCTTCGCCAGAGAGACGGTCGCCTGATGCTCAGTATCCGCGAGCCGGGCGGAAAAGAGGTCGAGACGATCTTGATATTCTGCGGCGGTTTCGCGCGCTGCCTTGGCTGGCGGCTTCTCGCGCTTGAGGTAGTAGTGCTCGCGATGCAGAAACATCACCACGTCGGCGTCCTGTTCGATGGCGCCGGAATCGCGAAGGTCCGAGAGCTGCGGCAGATGGTTTTCTCGGGATTCGACCGCGCGCGAGAGCTGCACCAGCACCAACACCGGCACATGCAGTTCCATGGCCAGCGCCTTGAGCCTCGCGCTGATGGCCGTGATCTGCTCATAGAGCGGCCGTGCGGCGATCTCGCGGTCGCGCCCCATCAGGCCGAGATAGTCGGCAATCACCAGGTCCAGCTTGCCGGCGCGCTTGAGCTTGCGCGCGCGGGCTCGCAGGGCCTGCACCGTCAGGCCGGGCCGATCGTCGATCAGCAGCGGCAGGCGCCGCGCTCCGATCTCGGCCTTGACGAGCCGATCCCATTCAGTGGCATCGAGCAGACGCGGCTTGCCGGCATCCTCGGCCACTTCCTCGCTCGGGTCGGGCCAGCGGCGCGCGGTGAAAACGCTTTGCGTGGGCAGGCCGGAATGAGCGCTGGCGCCCCGGGCACCGAGCTGGCGCGCCGACATTTCGCCCGTCCAATAGAGCACATGCGATCCCGCCGCCGCGCTGCGAATGCCGATGCCGAGCCCGAGCCCCGTCTTGCCCATGGCCGGCCGCGCGGCGAGCAACACCATCTGTTCCTCTTGCAGACCGAGCGTCAGGCGGTCGAGCGCGGCATAGCCCGTGGTGATGCCTGCCAACGGCGAGGCCCGCTTGGACGCTGCCTCCGCCATGACCAGCGCACGCGCCACGGCGTCACCCATCGGCACCGCCGGCGCGACGTCGCCCGCGCCCTCGGCGATGCGCAGAAGACGTGCATCGTGCGCGTCGAGGATCTCCTGCACCGAATGGTCGCCGGGCGCATAGGCGAGATTCACCAGATCAGTGCCGGCGGCGATCAGCTCGCGGCGCACCCAGGCGTCGCGAATGGCGTGGCCGTAGTCGGCGGCGTTGATGATGCCCACCATCGCCACGAGGAGCTGGCCGAGATAGGCGGTCCCGCCCACCTCATCGAGCTGCCCGGTGTTCTCGAGGTCACCCTTGAGCGTGATGGCGTCCGCCACCTGGCGCGCTTCGATTCGATGCGCGATCGCCTCATAGATGACCCCGTGCACCCCATCGGCGAAGTGCTCCGGGCGCAGGAACTCGGCAACCCGGTCATACGCGGCATTGTTGGCCAGCAGCGCGCCGAGCAGGGCCTGCTCGGCCTGGAGATTGGCGGGCGGCTGGCGCAGGGGGAACAGGTCAGCCACGATCCTCACCCAGCTGGCTGGCAGCGTGCTGACCGCTCAACTTCTTGAATAGCTCCTCTACGCCGTCCAACTTGCCGGAGACCGCCAGGTTGCGCAGCCGGGCCGGGTCGAATTCGGCGATCAGGCACCAATCTTCGCGGGACTGCGCCCAGGCGCCCCGCTCGTCGGTCAAAAATCGGCGAGCCTCGGCCGTAGCGATGCGATCTCCGGCACGCTCGCGCTTGCTGACCCGGCGGAAATCTTTGATTGCCTGGACCAGCACAGCGCAGGCAATTGCGCGCGGCGCGCTGGTGGCCATCGCGGACGCGAAGGACTCCATTCAGGACGTCTCCCGGAAGAGAATTTTGTTGCTGGATTGGATTCGAAGGCACGGCGGGCGTAACGTCCGGGCGCCATATCGATGGAGAGCGGAGCAATGGATTCTCTGTGGGGCCTGGGTGCTGCGGGGTTTGCACTGCTGACGGGCTTCACGATCCTGGGGCCTAGCGTCAAAGGACGCCTGGGAGGGACCTTCGCTTGCGCGATCATTGCCATCGTGTTGCTCACCCAAGCGCCCCACGCTCAAGCAAACTGGGCGGGTAGGCTGGCGGGAGAAGGATTGGCCGGCGGCTTGGCGCTCGCCCTGCTGGCCCGGGCTGCCAACGCCATCAATCGAGGGGCGGATGCCTGGAAAATCTGGAAGGCCAGTCAACCGCAAAAGCCCGCTCGGGAACCTGAGCCCACCTATCTCGTCATTCCGCCACGCCATCCGGTTTTGCGCCGCGTGCTGCTCATTCTGCTGGCCATGCTGGCCCTCTCGACACTCACGATGGGCGCGGGCCTCGCCGCGACGGCGATTTCCCAGGGCGACACAGGAAGCGGCATCACCGTCCTGATTCTGACGGCCGCGCTGCTCGCCTTCTATGGGTGGCTGTACCGCCGCAACCGTTTGTGCCGTCAGCTCATCGCTGAACCGGCCGGCATTGCCCCCAAGTCGGCAGAATCGCTCCAGCAGGCCGGCCCAGCTTCGCAATCCGCACCGCCAGTCGCGCCGTCCGCCAATCAATCCGTTGTCGGGCAATGCAGCATTCTGGCGAGAGACTTGGCCCTGCCTGTGATGCTTCGTTATCGTGATCCAGCAGGCCACGAAACGAGCCGGCGCGTCACCGTGGATCGCCTGATCGGCGGGCTCGACCGAACGGGCTCCGCTGTCGTGCTCGAGATCAACGGTTTCTGCCATCTGCGCCGGCAACCGCGCAGCTTCATGCTTGGGCGTATTCTGGAACTGGCTGATGCCGAAACCGGCGAGATCATTGCCGATCCGAGCGTCTGGTTGCTGGCCAAGGCCGCCGATCCGACTACGTCGTGCGCCAGGAGGCAATAACATCAGGCCGCCTCGTCTGGAGCTGGCCGCTCGACGCCGGCAGGCCATTCCAGACCATCAGGCCAATGGGCCGAGAACCACGCCATGCATCGCTCGTAATTCCTAACCGTCAGGCTACCGCCAGAGGCAACACGGCCGAGCGTTCGGCTATCCTTAAGGATTAGGGCCGAGACTGTCGGACGTGCCAGCGAAGTGGCGGCGCAATAACGGTCGGCGATGAGCAGGAGACGGTCTGTGAGCATGACAGCCTCACTATGCGGGATACGTCCCGCACATGCAAGTGAGGTTACGGGGATTATCCCGCATGACAGGGGGAGAATTAACGGGATAATCCCCGTCATGAACAGCGAACTCTTGCGCCGGATTGATGAACTGCTGCGGGCGAGACACGTCAGCGCCCGTGCTGCATCGTTGCGCGCTGGCCTCGGCCCTGATTATCTTCGCGATCTCCGCCGTCGAACCCGCCAGCCGGCAGCAGAGAAGCTGCTAGCGCTAGAACGGTCCCTGGACGCCCCGAGGCACTATTTCGTTGACGCCATTGGGAATGATACGGAAAAATCCACCGCTATTAGCGATAGTTCGGAATTATCCAAGGAACTACATCTTGCGACAATTTACGTGAAGGGTGCCGTTCAAGCTGGAGTGTGGAGAGAAGCCTTTGAATGGTCGGCAGATGACTGGTTTTCAGTCACGGTTCCGGCCGACAATCGCTTTCCGGAGACTCAAAAGTTCGGGCTGCTGGTGCGGGGCACCTCCATGGATCGCCTCTATCCGCCCGGGACCATCATCATTGCCGTGCGCTTCGACGACATTGCCGATGTCCCGCAAAGCGGCCAGCGCGTTGTGGTGCTGCGGCGCAGCGCGTCAGGCGAATTCGAGGCAACGCTGAAGGAATATGAGGTCGATTCCCACGGCCGCCATGTCCTTTGGCCGCGCAGCACTGACCCCGAATTTCAGTCCCCGTTCATCCTCGCAGAGCCGCCAGGCACAAGATCGGACAGCCCGGGGCTGCCCCCGACCGTTTCTGCCGGGACGCTTCCTCAAGCCGCTGGCGCTGCCGACGTGACGATTGTCGCCCTGGTAATCGGCAGTTACCGTCCCGAATAGACGCCGCCGCTCACAAACCCGCCTTTTCCACCCCCATAAATCTTCAGCGATTTGTGGGGGGTGATCTTTTGCGGGTAATTTCCCTCTCATGAAATGCGGGATTTATCCCTCATTCCTCTTGACTGCGGGAAATTCCCCGCATAGCGTTGCCCCGTCGTCCATCAACGACGGAGCTTGCCATGTCACGACACACCCGCTGGGGGTTCGGACGGCGCAGAGCCGCCACCTCCACTAAGTCGCCACCCGCCAACCTGGTGATCCTCGCCGGAACCAGAGAGTTCCGGCCCACGTTGAGATGGTTCCGGGGCAGAAAAATCCTGAATGGTCGGGTTCCGTTCTCCCGCGGCCTCGACCGCGCGATCTGGCGCGCGCAGCAGCGAAAGCACCGGGACGGCTATCTCGCCGGCGGCGTCCGCGAGGCCGAAAAAGCCGCGCTCCGGGGTGCGAATATGGCCATGCGGCGGCAGATCGCGAAAATCTGGGCTTTCAATGCCGCCATCGAGACCGCGGAGGAGGCATCATGATGGCCCTTCCCGCCTTCTGCCCCTGGTGCGAAAGCCGCACAGTCTATGCCCGCCGCGGCATCCTGACCCGCCAAACCCGCGCGGTCTGTGAAAGCTGCGGTGCCTCCGGCCCTGCCGTCACGCCCGTGCGTGGCGAGCCCGCCGAGCAGACCGAAACCCGTGCGCTGCGCCTGTGGTTGTCGGTCACCCGCTTTGCGGCTGCCGAGCCGACCCGGAGGGCAGCATGAGCGGGCACACAGACAGGCCCCCCATGAAGCGGGATCGGGCTCCCTCCACAGCTTGCCAGCGAGCGACCGCGCGGCGAATGGAGGCGCCCATGACCAGTCTCGCCGATACACCCATCGGGGACGCCTGGGCTCGCTCCGAGGCGGAGGCCGATTGGCTGGATAGGCTGACTTCAGAACGTTCCAGTCTGGCAGTCCCACAAGAACTGTACCGCTGGGTCCGGCGCATGGTCGCAAGCCCAGATTCCAGCTCCGAGCATCTGCTGGTCGTCGCCGAAATGCTCAACAAGTTGGCCATCCTCGACGAGCGTGATGGCAAGGCACTCGCCGCCAACGCTTTGCAGATTCTTCGCAACGCTCTGACGAAGATCGCGCAGAGGCGCGCCGAGTGATCCTGGAGATATCGTGATGGCGCGCGATCCTGGCCGACTGGTGCTTTGGCCCAGCCCCGAACTGATGCTCGACAGTGACGGATGGCCCTGCCAGGTGGTCGGCGAGTGGCGCCATCCACTCACCGGGGGACTGGTGGGTTACGCGGGATTTCGCGCGTCAATCTTGTCCTCTGTCCGCGCCGTCCCCGGAGCCATGGGCGTGCACGGCGCGCCGGCCGCGCCATTCCGCAACGCGAAGGATTGATCCAGATGCTCAGCGCATCGATCCCCCAAGTTGTCGGAATCGCCGGACTCGCCGGGCTGGCGGTTTCGTTCCTGCTGCTCACCCACGCCGAAACTGCCGCCGCCATCCTCTTGCGTTTCATTCTGCTGACTTCCCTCGCTGCTGCGGTCGCCTTCGGCCTCGGCTTCGATCTGCCCATGGTCATTCAGCCCTGACCAGGCCGCGCGCGTCCTGTGAATCATCTGGAGAGAATCATGCCCGCTTCTATGAAGACGATCGGTCCGCGCGCGGAAGCGCTGGCTGTCGAAACTCTGCCGCCGGAGACACGCCTTTTCACCGAGGGCGAGGCCGCGCAGGTGATGAGGCTTTCCTCCCGCACCTTGCAGCGGATGCGGGCCGAGGGCGGCGGCCCGCGCTTCGTTCGCCTCACCTCGACGCGCATCGCCTACCGCCTCAGCGACATTCGCAAATGGCTTGACTACGCCTCGACCCTTCCCGGCGATCATCGCGCGAGGGCCTGACCATGGCCCGCAAGAACAATGGCCGGAACAGCTCGCCCGCTGCCGAACGCCTGCTCAGCCTGATCCAGCGCGTTGAATATGTGGATGAGCAGATTGCCGCGCTCCGCCTTGACCGCAAGGGAATCCTGCTGGAAGCGAAGTCGGCTGGCTTCGACATGGCCACCTTCCGGCAGATGGTGCGAGAGCGGAAGATGGAGCCGGCAGAGCTCGAAGAGCGCGTCGCGCTGGCGGAAATCTACCGCAAGGCCCTCGGCATGCTGGAGGACACGCCCCTCGGCGAGGCGGCCCTCAAGCGCTTGAGCAAGCCGCCCGAGCCGCCGGCCGAGCAGAAGCCGCCAGCAGACCAGCCGCCAGCGGAAGGCCCCCAGCCGGGCCAGGATGCCGCCCCGGAACAGCCGAAGGCACCGACCCCGGAAGACATCGAGGCGGCGCGCGAAGAAGGGGCCGACGCACAGAAGCGCGGCGAGAAGGTCACTGCCAATCCCTACGCCTTCGGCGATCCGCGCCGCGCGAGCTGGGATGCCGGCTGGTGCTCCGCCGCCGGCAGCGACGGCATGGACATCCCCCCTGCCTGGCGCCGCACGCCAAAGGACGGGAAAGACGACAAGGAAGGGAAGAAGTAGCCGATGCCACGCGACACCCAGCACCTGCCCGACGAAACGAAAGCCGCCCTGCGCGCGCTGGCAAAAATCGGCACGGTGCATATGCCTGACGAGGCGGAGGAACCCATCCTCGCCCCGGCCGTGAGACAGGCCGTCTTTGCCTGGCTCTACGAGATCAACGCCACCGACGAGCTGAAGGCGGTGGGCCTCAAGCCGCGCCGCAGCGCCCTGCTCTATGGGCCGCCGGGCTGCGGCAAGACGACGCTCGCCCATCACCTCGCCGCCCGCCTCGGTATCCCGATGGTGGTGGTGGGTTCAGAAAGCATCGTCACTGCCTATCTGGGCGAGAGCAGCCAGAATATCGCCAAGCTGTTTGATGCTCTGGCGAAAATCGAAACTCCCGTCTTGCTGTTCCTGGACGAGATCGACGCCATCGGCAGCAGGCGAAAGGACGAACGCGGCGGCGGCGCGCAGGACGAGAGAAACGCCATGTTGACCGT
Source organism: uncultured Acetobacteraceae bacterium (assembly GCA_937874445.1). Taxonomy (GTDB): domain Bacteria; phylum Pseudomonadota; class Alphaproteobacteria; order Acetobacterales; family Acetobacteraceae; genus Rhodovastum. Next base: position 26,002 of record CALNAL010000275.1, read on the forward strand.
GCTTATGCGCAAGCTCGAAGTCAGCACATGCTTTACGGTCGCCGCGACCAACCGCGCCGACGCCCTCGACCCGGCCCTGTGGCGTCGCTTTGACATGCAAATCAGCGTGGACCTGCCCACGGAAGACGAGCGCTTCGCGATCCTGCGCCGCTACAGCGCGCCGTTCCGTCTCGCGGAGACGGCCGTGGACACGCTCACCGCCCAGACGATGGGCGCGAGCCCGGCCCTTCTGCGCGGGCTGATGGAGAGCATGAAGCGCGCGTTGATTCTCGGCCCGCGCATCCACCAGCCGACCGGCGATCCCGTTGCCCTGTTCGCCCGCCTCGCCGCGGCGATCGCGCCGCCCCCCGAGATCGAACCGCCGCCGCTTTGGGAAACCAAGGCCGCCGGCCTGGCAGGAATCCCCTGGCCACCCACGCGCGAAGAATCTGAGGAGAAAAGCTGATGGCCGGCAGCGTCAACAAGGTCATCCTGATCGGCAACGTCGGCCGCGACCCCGAGGTGCGCACCACCCAGGACGGCCGCAAGTGCGCGAATTTCACGCTGGCGACCTCGGAGAGCTGGACAGACAAGCGGTCCGGCGAGCGCATCGAGCGCACCGAATGGCATCGCGTCGTGATCTGGAACGAGCACCTCGTTGAGGTCGCCGAAAAGTACGTGCGCAAGGGCGCAAAATTCTATGTCGAGGGGCAGCTGGTCACCCGCAAATGGACCGGGCAGGACGGCGCGGAACGCTACACCACAGAGGTGACGCTGCCCGCCTATCGGGGCGAGCTCACCATGCTCGACAAGCGCTCCGACACGCCGGCGTGCGATCCGCTCGACGACAAGATTCCTTTCTGAAGGAAAAGGCATCATGCGCAGCTCATCGCAGTGGTTCTGTGGCCCCTACGGATTCGTGCTCCGCCACGCGCGCCCACTGCCGTTCCGGCCGTGCCGCGGGAAGCTTGGATTTTTCGAGCCGGAATTTTCCCATACCCGGCTGGAGATGCCCAATGTCTGATACTTTTGCCCCTCCGGTCGCACCAGACCGCCTGCTCACGGAGCGCGACATTCTGGAGCTGCTACGTGTCGGCCGTACAACCCTGCGCGAAATGTGGAGCCATGATCGCTTCCCTCGCCCCTATCGGGTCAGCGTGCGCTGGCTGCGCTGGCGCGAAAGCGAGGTGCAGGAATGGCTTGAGTCCTGCCCGCGGTGCTGACCCCTACCGCCTCGGCAGCCGCGCAATGTCTGCCGGGGCCGGGAAGCCTTCCAACAGCAGATCGGCCCATTCCTGCGCCAACTCGCGGCGGCGCGGCCAGAACTCGGCTCGGTTATAGGCCGCCGCAACCGCATCTTTCGGCGTGTGCGCCAACATCAGATCGATGATGGCCTGATCCTGCGGGTGCCGTTCTGCCATGATCGTGGCGAACGAGGCCCGGAACCCGTGCGGAACATGGTGCCCTTGGTAGCCCGCTCGGTTGAGCAGGTAGCCGACGGCGTTTTCGCTCATGGGGCGATGTGCCCAGCGCGCGTTCGGGAAGGGGAGAGGTCCCCGGCCGGTGAAGCTCTGCGTCACCTGGATCGTCTCGACCGCCTGGCGTGAAAGCGGCGCCACAAACTCGACGCGCCCCTTCATCCGATCGGCCGGCACGCGCCAGACCGGATTGGCCTCCTCGAGTCCCTCGAATTCTCCCCAGGTCGCCCCCCGGATAGTGCCGGGACGCGCGGCCGTGAGCGCCATGAGGCGCAGCGCCAGGCGCACCGTTGGATGCGCAGGCACGCTTTCGGCAGTGCGCAGCATTGTGCGCAGATCATCAAGCGAGGTAATGGCCGGCTGGTGACCGTGCTGCACCTTGGCGAGCACTTTGCGGGTAATCGTCACCGGGTCGGTTGTCACCCGCCCCCCAGCGATGGCGAAGGCAAATACCTCCGCCAGGCGTTGATGCACCCGATGCGCCGTCTCGACGGCCCCGCGATCCGCAATCTTCTTGAGGACCGACTGCACCAAGGGCGGATCGATATCCACCAGGCTGACGGCGCCGAGCTCGGGGAAAACATCGCGCTCCAGGCTGCGCATCACCTCGTCAGCATGACTTGTGCTCCAGCGAGCCCGATTCGTCGCATACCATTCGCGGGCGACCGCTTCGAGCGTATCGGCCTGGCGATGGGCCGCCTCGATTTTGCGGGCGATGGATGGATCGCGATTCGCCGCCAGAGCTTGCCTGGCCTTGTCGCGCCCCTCGCGCGCCTCGGCCAACCCGACCGCTGGATAGGCGCCAAGGGCAAGCTGCTTTTCGCGCCCTTGCCAGCGGTATCGGAAGCGCCAAAGCCGGCCGCCAGCCGGCGAAACCACCAGGGTGAGGCCACCCCCATCAGCTAGCCGGTAAGCACGCTCACGCGGCTTGGCGCGCCGAATTTGCAGGTCGGTCAGCATTGCCCTCTCCGGTGTGGGCACCCGGTGTGGGCATCGGTAGTTCAGATGCCCACAAAGATGCCCAGCGCGTTCTCGGTTTGGACCGTATCTCCGATGGACCAACCGAACAACCGAAAGAAGGCAACGCTTTGATTTATTTTATATAAATGGCACGGGACAGACATCAGAGAACAAGGCTCTGGCGGAGAGGGTGGGATTCGAACCCACGGTACCCATAAGGCACAACGGTTTTCGAGACCGTCCCGATCGACCGCTCCGGCACCTCTCCATGAAACCAGCGGCGGGCGCCTTATAGGCAAGCGTGCGGCGCAGGGCAATGGGGAGAAGC
>CALNAL010000276.1 GCA_937874445.1 uncultured Acetobacteraceae bacterium
CTGGTCCCAGCGGCGGAAGGCGAGCACCATCTGGTCCGGCTTGAGCGGCAGCTCGATCGGGTTATTGGCGATCAGCGCGGCATATTCCGGCCGGCCGAACGCCTCGATCGCCCGGCGACTGGCCGCCGGGGCGAGGTCGAGTCCGACGTTTTTCACCGCGGGACCGGGGTAGAGATAGCCCTCGTCGTAGGTATAGGCCTGCATTTTCGGCTGAAGGACGAAGGCCATCATGTCGAGCACCACGGCCAGTCGTTCCGGGGGCAGGCGTTTCGGCGCCACCATGTAGTTGGCGTCGGAGACCCAGTGGAATCCGCGCAGCGCGGCGATCTTCGCCTCCTTCGGCACGATGCCGATCACGCGCGGATTGATATCCCAGCCGGTGGTGGTCACCACGATGTCGCGCGAGCCCTCGCCCAGCTCCTTCATCGTGTTGCTGGTGCCGGTCGGATAGTACTCGATGTATTGGCCGAGTTCCTGGAGATACGGCCAGGTCTTGTCCCAGCCGTTGACCGGGTCCTTGGGGTCCTTGTCGCCCAGCAGGTAGGGCAGTCCCATGATGAAGGTGCGTCCGGGACCGGAATTCGTCGGGCGGGCGTAGAGGAAGCGATTGGGATGCTGCCTGGCCCAGGCCAGCAGATCGGCCGCGGTTTCGGGCGCCTGGCTGACGCGCTCGGGCAGGTATTCCAGCAGCGGACCGGAGGGATAGTAGGAACAGACCACGCCGTATCCCATGCCCTGCGCGCGATGCAGGTTGAGGGCCGCGGGCTCGTAGTTCTCCTCCAGTCCCGGGAAGCTCTCGGCATAGGCGGGCAGCAGCTTCTCCCACACGTCGAGCGCCAGCCCGGCGGCCAGTCCGTCGCTGCCCGTCAGCACCAGGTCGAGGTCGGCGCGTCCGGCATCGAGCTGCGCCTTGATCTTGCTTGCCAGCTCCGGCGCCGGGGCCTTCACGAAATTGACGCGCGAGACGAGATTGGGCTTGGCGGCGGCGTAGTCCTCGAAGGCATGCTGGTGCAGCGCGAGTGCGCCGGCGACATCGATGAGGTTGATGGCGAGGGGAGATTTCGGCAGCGGCGGCAGCGCGGCGCGAGCCGGCTGCGCCCGCCCCAGTGTGCCCGCCGCCAGCGTGCCGGCCGCCAGTCCGCCGAGCAGCGTCCGGCGCCCGAGGGGTCCACACCCAGGAAATCCGTGGGGGAGAAAAGCATCACGCATCTTGGCCAGTCTCCTGTTCGTCATGGGGAAGAGGGATTGGGGGAAGAGGGGTCGGCGAGGCGGCGCGTCTCGGCGCCCAGGCGGATCTCCAGCGGATGCAGTTTCGGCGACCACATGACCGCGCTCTCCGGCAGGGTGATCCCGTGAGCAGCCAGCACCGGGTCCAGCAGGGCGTGCGGACGCGTGCTTGCCAGGGCCAGCGCCTCCTCCGGCGAGGCGAAGCCCCAGGCGACGAGGTTGCGCACGGCGGCATCGAGGCAGAGCGCGGAACCGGCAAGATAGCGTCCGCCCGGCTCGCGCACCACCCCGTCGGCGCCGCGCTCGATGGTCATGCCCGCGAAGGGGTAGCGGCCCGCCGGCCGGGCCGCGGCGGAGGTGGCGTCCGTCACCAGGAAGGCGCGGCCGGGCCCCTTGGCGCGCAGCAGCACCTTCAGCGCCGGGGGCGGCAGGTGGATGCCGTCGGCGATGAAGCCGGCGGAAAGCCTGTCCTCGCCGAGCTGGGCGAAGATGGTGTTGGCCAGCTTCGCCAGCTCCTGCGGCACGCCGTTGCCGAGGTGGGTGGAGAGCGTGGCGCCGGCGTCGGCGGCGGCGGCGACCTCGGCGAATCCCGCGGCGCTGTGGCCGACCGCCACCAGCTTGCCGCGCGCGCGCAGGGCGCGGATGGCCTCCCCGCCTCCGGGCAGCTCCGGGGCCAGGGTCACCACCAGGATCGGGCGGGCGAGGGGGGCCTCCAGGGCGGCGATCAGCCCGGCATCGGGCGCGATGGCCGCCTCGGCGGGGTGGCAGCCGTGGTAGCCCTCGCCGGGATTCACGAAGGGGCCTTCCAGATGGTAGCCGGGGACCATCAGCGGCCCCAGCCGGCTGGCGGCGATGGCGGCATCCAGCGCGGCGAGGCGGGCGGCCAGCACCGCGGCGGGCGCGGTGATCACGGTGGGCAGGAAGGCGGTGACGCCGGTCGCCAGCAGCGCCTCCAGCGCCCCGTCGATGGCGGCGGGGGTGAGGGTGGCCCCGGCGTTGAAATCCACCCCGCCGAAGCCGTTCACCTGCAGGTCGAGCAGCCCCGCCCCCATCGCGGCGGAGGAGTCTGCCGCGCGGCTCATTTGGCGAGCAGCGCGGCGGCGGGCGGATCGACGAACAGCAGCGTGTCGGGATGACGTTGCAGGATGGAACCGGGATGCAGCGGGGTGACCGGCCCCTGCACCGCGTCGCGCACCGCCGCCGCCTTGCGCGCGTCGGGCACGGCCAGCACGATCCGGCGGCTCTTGAGGATCCGCGGGATGGACATGCTGATGGCCCGGGTCGGCACGTCGGCGAGGCTCTTGAACCAGCCTTCGCCGAGCTGCTGGCGCCGGCAGGTCTCGTCCAGGGTCACGACCAAATAGGACCGTTTCGTTTGAAAATCGGCGGGCGGGTCGTTGAAGGCGAGATGGCAGTTCTCCCCGAAGCCGGCGAAGCAGACGTCGATGGGCAGGGGGTCGATCAGGGCCCCGAGGCGGGCCGTCTCGGCCTCGGGGTCGGCGGCCTCGCCATTCACCTCGACGAGCCTGGCCCGGTTGCCGGTGGCGGCAAGGAATCGTTCGCGCAGGTAGTGGCGGAAGCTTGCGGGATGGCTCACCGGCAGTCCGACATATTCATCGAGATGGAAGGCGGTGACGCGCTCCCAGGCGATGTCGGGCATTGCCGTGAGCGCGGCCAGCATTTCGAACTGACTGGCCCCGGTGGCGACGATGATGTTCGCCTCCCCGCGCGCGGTGATGGCGGCCCGGATGGTTTCGGCGCCGGCTTCGGCCGCGGCCTGGCCGAGAGCGATCTTGTCGGGACAAATTCGGGGTTCGAGCATGGCTTCCACTTCACGTTGCAAGGCGGGACGTTGCGAATCTGGACGTTGAACCGGACGCGGGGCCGGTTGACGGCTTCTTCCTTGCCGCCAGGAGACGCCGAAGCGACTTGCCAAGGCAAGATATTTTTGAAAAAACACGTCCGGAATTTATGACCCACTCCCCATGCTCATCCGGCTGCCCCTGCTGATCCGGCTGGAGGAATCCAGCCTTGCCGAACCGATCGTGCGCGACCGCGCCCGGGTACTGTCCGCGGTCGCCAGCGGGGCCGCCACCGCGCGCGCGCAACTGGCGGAGCGGCTGGGGCTGCGCTCCACCACCGTCTCGCATCTGGTGGGGGATCTGCTCGCCCGCCGGCTGCTGCTGGAAGCCTCCGACGACCACAGGGGCCCGGGGCAGGGACGCGGGCGGGGACGCCCGGCCGCCATGCTGCTGTTGAACCCGGAACGCTTCGGTGTGGTGGTGATGCATTCCGCCGGACGGAACCTGGTCGGCGCGCTGGTGGACCTCTCCGGCCGCGTGCTGGACTCCGAGGGGCTGGCGGTGCCTCCCGCGGCCGACAACCAGGCCATGGGGGCGGCGCTGCTCGGCCTGGCCTCCCGGCTGCGCGGCGGCCTGCGGGGAGGAATGGATTTCGCCGGCGTCAGCATCGCCCTTTCCGGGGTGATGGATCTGCGCCAGTCGCGCTGGCTCGTCTCGGCCCGCTGGCCGCGCATCGACGGGCTGGACGTCGCCGCCGCCCTGGCCCCGCTCGCGGAGCCGGTCCTGGTCCTGCGGCAGATCGACGTGGAACTCGAGACGCGGCTGGAGGACTCGCCCCCCCGTGCCGGCGGCACGCTGCTGGTGCACTGGGGCTGGGGCATCGGGCTCGCCTACGCCATCGACGGCCGGAGCTTCAACGGCACCGGCGGCCCGTTCGGCGAGATCGGGCACTGGCGCATCGCCTCGCTGACGGGGCACCGCTGCGGCTGCGGCAACACCGGCTGCCTCGAGACGGGCGCCGCGCTGTGGGCCCTCTTTCCGGTGCTGCGGCAGCACTGGCCGGAGCTGGCGCCGGCGCTGGAGGTGGACGAGGCCGGCCTCGCCCTCCATCTGCGGGGACGCGACATCGCCGCCCTGCCCGAGATGGTCGCGGCAGCGGAACTGATGGCGCAGGCCCTGGCCAACCTGTGCCGTCTGCTGTTCCCCGACACCGTGCTGATCTCGGGCCCCCTGGTCGCCAACGCCGCCTATTGGGCGCTGTTCGAGGCCGCCTTCCGCAAGGAGGGGCTGCTCGGCAGGCTGCCGCTGCCGGTGCTGCAATACGAACCCGCCGCCCCGGGCCACCTCCTCCGCGGCGCCGCCTCCCCGCTCCTGACCCGCGCGGTGGGGGCGCTGCTGCGCACATGAAGGCGCGACGGGATCCGCTTTTCCCGGAAGAGAGGGCCCCTTCCTGGCCGCCCTCAACGACCTTGCCAAACCGCGGTGTGCCCGTTAGGTAGGCGCGCTATGTCCGCGTAGCTCAGCAGGATAGAGCACAGGATTCCTATTGAATTGGGCGCTGCGCCCGGAAACGACGCAGCGGATCCGCTCAAAGTCGGGGAACGCTGAGGCATTCGTTGCCCTGCCGATCCCGAGCCAAGCCCCGGCCCCAGCCGGGGAAGGTGTAGAGACTGGACGGGCGGCACCTGGGGGCCTGCGGGCCGACGGTGGAGGGACAGTCCAGACCACGAACGCCCCCGGGGCTTCCGGGAGCGGCGGCGAAAGCCGAAGTGGGATGAATCCTGGGGCCGTGGGTTCGAATCCCGCCGCGGACACCATTCTATAAAACGATGCAATTTCAAAACATCATGAGGGAACGAGGCCGCCGATGGCGCAGCGCCCCGTTCCATCACGGCCAGGACGACGGCTCGCTTTTTGCCGTGCTTTCCGGACAGTTTCAAAAACACTCGACCCTGATCCCCGATCCCGTTGAACGCGCCTCCTGCGCTCAACGGGATCGGGTCTCAGCGAGGGCAGTCTCTTGCTCGTTCGCTTCAGGAAACAAACGATGGTCGGCCCGGCGTCACCTCGCTGCCGGCACGCGGATGAAGCAGATCACGCCGATCGCCGCCAGCACGGCAATGCCGCCGGCCACCGCGAAGGAGACGTTGTATCCGCCACCGGTCGGCCCGCCGCCGTACTGGATGATGAAGCCCGTCAGCGCCGGGCCGACGATGCCGGCGATGTTGGAGAGCAGGTGGACGAAGCCGCCGACGCTGCCGACGCGGTTGCCCGGCACCAGGTCCTGCAGCAGGGCCCAGCAGGCCGTCGGGATCATGCCCTCGATGAAGATCACGAGGGCCATCAGGGTGACCGCCTGGACGGTGGTCGTCACCATCATCGTCCCCCCGAAGCCGACCGCGATCAGCAGCAGCGTCACCACCAGCATGCGCCGGCGGGCGTCGATGGCGTGGCGCGAATGGCGCACCAGCATGTCCATGATCAGCCCGCCGATGAACACGCCGATCAGCCCCGCGATCCAGGGGATCATCGTGACCACGCTCATGGTCTTGATGTCGAGCCCGCGGGCGCTGACGAGATAGCTCGGCAGCCAGGAGAGCAGGAAATACTGGGTGTAGTTGGCCGCGAAGAAGGCGAAGGCAACGGCGAGGATGATGATCGAGGAGAGATAGTAGCCGAGCGAATGGCCCTCCTCGACCTGGCCGGCCTCGGCGACGCGGCCAGACTCGATGTACCGGCGTTCAGCCTCGTTGACGTGCCGGCTCTTGGCGGGCGTATCGGCGGAGAAAAACAGCCAGCACGCCACCCAGATCAGCCCGATCACCAGGGTGACGATGAAGGAGGCGCGCCAGCCGAGCGCAAGCGCGATGAAGCCCATGATCGGGCCCGCGATCGCCGCCCCGGTGAGGTTGCCGCCGGTGGTCGCCATGCCGACCACCACGCCGGTCTCCTGGCGGGGGAACCAGTTGCGCACCGTCTTGTTGGTGATCGAGCCCATCGGCCCCTCGCCCAGGCCGAAGATGATGCGGAAGATCATCAACTGCCAGAACCCCGTCACGATCGCGGTCAGGCCGGAGAAGATCGACCAGACGGTCATGGCGATGCCGTAGACCTTCTTGGTTCCGAAATGATCGGCCAGCGTCCCGCCGACGAAGTTGAAAAGCGCGTAGCCGACGAAAAAGATGCTGAAGATCAGCCCAAGCTGGGCGGCGTCGATGCCGAGGTCCTTCTGGATCATCGGCGCAACGATCGGCAGCGCGGCGCGGTCGATGTAGTTGATCATGCTGGCGAAGAACAGCAGCGAGCCGATCGTCCAGCGGAATTGCGTTTTCATCCTGTAAAGTTCCTTGGTCGTCACAAAATATCAGTCGCCGATGCGATAGCGCGCCATCACGGCGGGGTCGGGGTCGCAGCCGAGGCCGGGCTTCTGCGGCAGGGCCACCATCGGGCCCCGGGCCTCGGTGAAGGGCGAGAACGGGCTCGCCTCGAGATCGAGATACATCCGCTCGAACAGCGGCCGCTCGGGCATCGCGGCGACCAGATGCAGGGCGGCGAGATAGCCCGCGCCGAAATAGGCGCAGTGCGGCGCGAGCGTGACGTCATGCGCGCGGGCGAGCGCGAGCACGGCGAGCGTCTCCGTGAGACCGATCTTGGCGACGCTCGGCTGCGCCACGTCGAGCGCGCCGGCGAGGAAGAACTCGCGGAACTCGTGCAGGCTCGCGACGTTCTCGCCGGCGGCGACCTTCGCCCCGGCGGCCCGCACCCGGGCCAGGCCGCGATGATCCTCGGGCGGCCAGACCGGCTCCTCGAGCCAGCGCAGCGCGGCCGGCGCCACCTTGCCCGCCACCTCCCGCGCCTGCTCCACGCTCCACGGGCAGTTGCAGTCGACCATCAGCGCGACATCGGGACCGACCGCGGCGCGGGCGGCGAGCATCAGCGCGGGCTTGATCTCGTGCAGCTTGATGGCGTGGTAGCCCTCCGCGAGGGCGGCCTTGCAGATGCGGGTGAGTTTTTCCGCCTCGCCATAGCGCAGCAGCGAGGCATAGGCCTCGACCTCGGTGCGCGCCGGCCCGCCGAGCAGGCGGTGGAGCGGCAGCCCCGCGACCTTGCCGGCGATGTCCCAGAGCGCGATGTCCACTCCCGAGACCGCGTAGCGCGCGGCCCCGGCACGACCGAACACGTGTGTCGCCTGCTGGAGATCGCGGAAGATCCCGGTGATGTCGCCTGCCTCGCGGCCGATCAGCATCGGGCGGATCAGGGTCTCGAGCGCGGTCCTCGTCGCGGGGGAAATGCCGTGGCCAAACGCCTCGCCCCAGCCGCTGGGCCCGTTTTCGGTATCGATGCGCAGCAGCAGCATGTTCATCGCATCCGCCGCCCCGGCGGCGATCTCGGCTTCCGCCGCGCCGGAGAAGGGGATTTGCAACAGGAACGTTTCGAGGCCGGTGATTTTCATGTTTTCCTCCGCAGCCTGCCTTGCTCGATGGTCCAGCGTCTTGCCGCATAGGCTCATGACAGCCTGCCGCCCCCTCATGCTCGCGGCGCCCCCCGGGATCACTCCTGGTTCGGGTATCGCCCGATCCTTTTTGGGCATCGATCACGCCGACACGACGGTTTTGCGCATCGATCGTCCCGGCGGGACCGATCAGGTCCGCGCTGCCACGGGCCCGCGCGCAAGGCTGCGCAGGGCCGGGCGAGGGCCTGGGGGGAAGTGTCTGGGAGAAATAAGATGCGAGGGGCGGCCGCGGGGGCCGCTCGGGGAGATCGCGATCCGGTGGAATCGCCGGGCCGTGTGCTCCTGCTCGGGGCGGCAG
>CALNAL010000277.1 GCA_937874445.1 uncultured Acetobacteraceae bacterium
AAAGAAGCAAAAAGGACTTTTGTTCGTTGGGCTCCGCGTCTGACACGGGCGCGGAGCCTTAACGAATAAAGCTTTCCTGGTTCTCCTTTCCCGAAAGGAGAACACCTTGCCTTGCTTGCTTCCTTGCCGCGCCTCACCCCCCGGTAAACCGGGGCGCGCGTTTGTCGAGGGCGGCGAGGCAGCCCTCGCGGTAGTCGGCGCTGTCGAAGCAGGCGGCGACGGCGGCCTCCACCGCGGCGATATCGCGTGCCTCGGGGTCGTGGGTGGCCTGTTCCACCGCCAGCTTGGCCGCCCGCAGGGAGAGCGGCGCGTTGTCGGCGATGCTGCGCGCGAGATCGACGACGGTGTCGGAGAGGTCCTCGTCGCGCACGGTGCGGTTGACCAGCCCGATGCGGGCCGCCTCGGTCGCATCGATGCGGGTGCCGGTAAACAGCATCTGGCGCGCCTGGGCCGGCCCGACCAGCCCGACCAGGCGCTGCACGAAATCGAAATGGCAGGCGTAGCCGTAGCGCACGGCGGGAATGGCGAACTCGGAATCCTCGGCGGCGATGCGCAGGTCGCACTGCAACGCCAGTCCCAGCCCGCCGCCCAGACAGTAGCCGCGCACGCGCGCGATGGTAGGCTTGGAGAAACGCGCCAGCCGCTGGCGCTGGCCGACGATCATGCGGTCATAGTCGCGCTCGGCCGCGGCATCGCCCCGCTGGGCGGCGAATTCGGTAAGGTCGGCGCCGGCGCTGAAGGCACGCGGACCGGCCCCGGTCAGCACCACCACCTGCACCGTCGGATCGGCCTCGAAGGCATCGAGAATTTCCGCCAGCCCCGCGATCATCGCCACGGAGAGCGCGTTGAGACGTTCCGGCTGGTTGAGGGTAATCAGCCCCACCCCCGCCTCGGTCTCGCCCAGAATCCGGCCGTCGGCCCGCACCAGACTCGGCATCGGCTTCCTCCCGCATTCGTTCCCGGGGCAGAGTGAGCGGGGACGAAGGAAGGAAGCAAGAGCTTCTTTTTCTGAAGAAAAAGAAGCAAAAAGACTTCTGCTCGCTGGGGAGTCGTGCGTCGGCGGAGCCGGGGAAATATCGGCACACGAACCCGAATTCCCCGCCAGGCACCACGCCCGTTGCAGTCGCGGCGCCCAACGAACAAAGTCCTTTTTGCTTCTTTTTCCTCCAGGAAAAAGAAGCCTTCCTTACTCTGTCCCTGGCAGCGGGGCCTCAGACGCGCCGGACGGTATAGATCTGCTCCAGCGCGTGGACGATCTCGGCGCCGTGGGCGGCGTCGCGCACCTCGAACATCACCTCCAGCCGGGCGGCCTGCACGCTGGGGGAGGCGAACAGGCGATGGTGTTCGACCTCGATGATGTTGCCGCCCGCCCCGCCGATGCGCTGGGAGATGTCGGCCAGCACGCCGGGGCGATCGGGGATCTCGAAGGAGAGGCGCACCAGCCGTCCGTCGCGCAGGAGGTTGCGCAGCAGCACGTTGGCCAGGATGCGCGCGTCGATATTGCCGCCGGTGATGGCCACGCCGATGCGCCGGCCCTTGAAGCGTTCCGGCATGGCCAGCAGCGCGGCCACGCCGGCCGCCCCGGCGCCCTCGGCGACCACCTTGGCGCCCTCGGCGAGCAGCGCGATGGCCTGTTCCACCGTGCGCTCGGGCACCACCACCACGTCGGCGACGTGGGCGCGGATCACCTCCAGCGCGTGGGGCCCGATGTCGCGCACGGCGATGCCCTCGGCGATGGTGGGGCCGCCGACCGAGACCGGCTGTCCGGACAGGCGCTGGGCCATGGCGGCATAGGCCGCGACCTCCACGCCGATCACCTCCAGCCCGGGGCGCAACCCGGCGGCCGCCGCGGCGCAGCCGGCGATCAGCCCGCCGCCGCCGATGGGCACCACCAGGGTGTCGAGGTCCGGCACGTCATCGAGCAGTTCCAGCGCCAGGGTGCCCTGCCCGGCCATCACGCCCGCGTCGTCGTAGGGGTGGATGAACACGCGCCCCTCGGCCTCGGCGATCTCGGCGGCCTTGGCGGCGGATTCGGAGAGGCTCTCGCCGTGCAGCACGACCCGCGCGCCCCAGCCCGCGGTGCGCGAGACCTTGGTGGCCGGGGTGAAGCTCGGCATGACGATCACGGCCGAAATGCCGAGCAGCTTGGCATGGCGCGCCACGGCCTGGGCATGGTTGCCCGCCGACATGGCGATGACCCCGCGGGCGCGCTCCTCCGCGGAGAGCAGGGCCAGGCGATTGGCCGCCCCGCGCTCCTTGAAGGCGCCGGTCGCCTGGAGGCTGTCGAGCTTCAGCCACACCTTCGCCCCGACCGCCTGGGAAAGGGCGTCGAAGGGGACGGCCGGGGTGTGCACCACCTGCCCGGCAATGCGGGCCGCGGCGGTGCGGACGTCATCGAGATCGATCATGCCAGCCATTCAGTTCCGTCGAAACTGCAACTTACTTGAAACGAACGGAAAGGATTTCGTAGGAGCGGTCGCCCCCCGGGGCCGGGACGGAAATGGTATCGCCGACCTTCTTGCCGATCAGCGCCTTGGCCAGCGGCGCGGAAATCGACAGGCGCTTCTGCTTGAGGTCGGCCTCGTAGACGCCGACGATCTGGTAGGAGGATTCCTTGTCGGTATCCTCGTCGACCACGGTGACAAGGGCGCCGAACTTGACCACGTCGCCCGAAAGCGTCGTGGGGTCGATGACCTCCGAGGCGCCCACCACCGTCTCGAGCTCGGCGATGCGGCCCTCGATGAAGCTCTGCTTCTCGCGTGCGGCATCGTACTCCGCGTTCTCGGAGAGATCCCCGTGGGTGCGTGCCTCGGCAATGGCGCGAATGACCGCGGGGCGTTCGACCCCCTTGAGGGTCCTCAGCTCCTCTTCCAAACGCTGCAGGCCGGAACTGGTAATCGGGAACTTCTGCACGTCGGCAAACCTCGGGATGGCCCAACTCATGGAAACGACGGGCGGGAATATGACAGGAGCGTCGTGCAGCGGGAGGGCCGCACAAACACCCCGTCGCGGACCGGCAAACAGCAAGCCCACCCCTGGCACGCGCGCCAGGGGGGAGGCAAGCCGAACTCCGGCCCGCGACGGGGCCTAGAACGAACCGCGAAAGTAGGACTGGAGCGGTGTAACTTCAAGGGTGCCCGCTCGCAGCGCCGCGATCGCGTGCGCCGCCGCCCGCGCCCCGGCGATGGTGGTGTAGTGCGGCACCCCGTGGGTCAGCGCGCTGCGGCGGATGTCGAAGCTGTCGTGCACCGACTGCGCCCCCATGGCGGTGTTGATCACCATCTGCACCTCGCCCGAGCAGATCGCGTCCACGCAGTGCGGCCGCCCCTCCAGCACCTTGTTGACCACCTTCACCTTGAGCCCCGCCTCGCCCAGCCGCGCGGCGGTGCCGGAGGTGGCGAGGATGGCGAAGCCCATCTCGATCAGCCGCCGCGCCACGCCGACCACCGCGGCCTTGTCGGAATCGCGCACCGAGATGAACACCGTGCCCTTGTCGGGCAGGCGCACGCCGGCGCCGAGCTGGCTCTTGGCGAAGGCCCGCTCGAAGCTGGAATCCAGCCCCATCACCTCGCCGGTGGACTTCATCTCCGGGCCGAGGATGGTGTCCACGTTGGGGAAGCGGTTGAAGGGGAACACCGCCTCCTTCACCGCGACATGCGGGGAGATCACCTGGTCGTCGAGGCGGAACTCGGAGAGCCGGGCGCCGGCCATCACCCGCGCGCCGATCTTGGCCACCGGCACCCCCGTCGCCTTGGCCACGAAGGGCACCGTGCGCGAGGCCCGCGGATTGACCTCGAGGACATAGATATCGCTGCCCTTGATGGCGTACTGCACGTTCATCAGCCCGACCACGCCGATCGCCTTGGCCATCGCCTCGGTCTCGGCCTTCACCTCGGTGACGAGCGCGGGGCTCAGCGTGTAGGGCGGCAGGGCGCAGGCGGAGTCGCCGGAGTGGATGCCGGCCTCCTCGATGTGCTCCATCACGCCGGCCACATAGACGCTCTCGCCGTCGGAGATGCAGTCCACGTCCAGCTCGATGGCATCGCTGAGGTAGCGGTCGATCAGCACCGGGTTGTCGCCCGAAACACGCACCGCCTCGCGCATGTAGCGCTGCAATCCCTTGATATCGTGGACGATCTCCATCGCCCGCCCGCCCAGCACGTAGCTCGGGCGGATCACCACCGGGTAGCCGATGCGCTCGGCCACGGCCTCGGCCTCCTCGGTGGAGCGGGCGATGCCGTTCTCCGGCTGCAACAAGGCCAGCTTGCGCAGCAGGTGCTGGAAGCGCTCGCGGTCCTCGGCGAGGTCGATCGCGTCGGCGGTGGTGCCGAGGATGGGAATGCCCTCGCGCGAGAGCGCCTGGGAGAGCTTGAGCGGGGTCTGCCCGCCGTACTGCACGATGCAGCCGCGCACCTTCCCCCGGCTCTGCTCGCGGCGCACCAGGGCGGTGACGTCCTCGGCGGTGAGCGGCTCGAAATAGAGGCGGTCGGAAGTGTCGTAGTCGGTGCTGACGGTTTCCGGGTTGCAGTTGACCATGATGGCCTCGAACCCGGCCTCCTTCAGCGCGTAGGCGGCATGCACGCAGCAGTAGTCGAACTCGATGCCCTGGCCGATGCGGTTGGGCCCGCCGCCGAGGATGATGACCTTTTCGCGCTCGGAAGGATCGGCCTCGCACACCGGCACCCCGAAGCCGCCCTCGTAGGTGGAGTACATATAAGGTGTGGCGGAGGCGAACTCGGCCGCGCAGGTGTCGATGCGCTTGTAGACCGGCTGCACGCCGAGCTTCTCGCGCAGGGCCGCGACCGCGCCCTCCTCGACCTTGGCCAGGCGCGCGAGCTGACGGTCGGCGAAGCCCAGCGCCTTCAGCCGGCGCAGCGCCCCCGCCTCCTGCGGCAGGCCGTGCTCGGCCACCTCGCGCTCGGCGGCGACGATCTTTTCCAGCTCGCGCAGGAACCACGGGTCGAACTTGCTGATGCCGTGGATCTCCGCGACGGTGAGCCCGGCGCGCAACGCCTGGGCGGCCATCAGCAGGCGCTCCGGACGCGGCTGGGAGAGCGCGGCGCGATAGGCGTCGTGCGTGCCGTCGCCGGGCGGCTCGACCGGATCGAGTCCGGAATGCCCGGTCTCCAGGCTGCGCAGCCCCTTCTGCAGGGCCTCGGGGAAGCTGCGCCCGATCGCCATCGCCTCGCCCACCGACTTCATCGAGGTGGTCAGCAGCGCCGGGGTGCCGGGGAACTTCTCGAAGGTGAAGCGCGGGATCTTCACCACCACGTAGTCGATGGTCGGCTCGAAGGAGGCCGGGGTGACGCGGGTGATGTCGTTGTCCAGCTCGTCGAGCGTGTAGCCGACGGCGAGCTTGGCCGCCACCTTGGCGATGGGGAAGCCGGTCGCCTTGGAGGCCAGCGCCGAGGAACGCGAGACGCGCGGGTTCATCTCGATGATGACCATCCGCCCGTCGGCGGGGTTGATGGCGAACTGCACGTTCGACCCGCCGGTATCGACGCCGATCTTGCGCAGGCACGCGATCGAGGCGTCGCGCAGGATCTGGTATTCCTTGTCGGTCAGCGTCAGCGCCGGCGCCACCGTCACGGAATCGCCGGTGTGGATGCCCATCGGATCGACGTTCTCGATGGAGCAGACGATGATGCAGTTGTCCGCGCGGTCGCGGACCACCTCCATCTCGAATTCCTTCCACCCCGCGACCGATTCCTCGACCAGCACCTCGGTGACGGGGGAGGCGTCGAGCCCGCCGGCCACGGTGCGCTCGAACTCCTCCTTGTTGTAGGCGATACCGCCGCCGGTGCCGCCGAGGGTGAAGCTCGGGCGGATCACGGCCGGCAGTCCGATGGCGGCCAGCGCCGCGCGCGCCTCCTCCATGCTGTGGGCGATCTGGCTCTTCGGGCTCTCGATGCCGATCTCGGACATGGCGTCGCGGAACTTCAGCCGGTCCTCGGCGCGCTCGATGACGTCGGCCCGCGCGCCGATCAGCTCGACGCCGTATTTCTCCAGCACGCCGCGTTCCTGCAACTGCATCGCGATGTTGAGCGCGGTCTGCCCGCCCATGGTGGGCAGCAGGGCGTCGGGGCGCTCGCGGGCGATCACCTTCTCGACGAGCTCGGGGGTGATCGGCTCGATGTAGGTGGCGTCCGCCAGGCCGGGGTCGGTCATGATGGTGGCGGGGTTGGAGTTGACCAGGATGGTGCGATACCCCTCCTGGCGCAGCGCCTTGCACGCCTGGGCGCCGGAATAGTCGAACTCGCAGGCCTGGCCGATAACGATCGGCCCGGCCCCGATGATCATGATGGACTTGAGGTCGGTGCGCTTGGGCATCTCAGCGGGCCCCCTCGATGAGGTCGGTGAAGCGACGGAACAGATAGGAGGCGTCGTGCGGCCCGGGGCTGGCCTCGGGATGGTACTGCACCGAGAAGCAGCGCTTCTCCGGGCAGGCGATGCCCTCGTTGGACGAATCGAACAGCGAGACGTGGGTCACGCTCACCCCGGCCGGCAGGCTCTCGGGGTCCACCGCGAAACCGTGGTTCTGGCTGGTGATCTCGACCTTGCCGGTGGTGAGGTCCTTGACCGGCTGGTTGGCGCCGCGATGGCCGCGCGCCATCTTGAAGGTGTGCCCGCCGAGCGCCAGCGCCAGCAGCTGATGGCCGAGGCAGATGCCGAACACCGGCTTGCCCGCCGCCAGCACGCCCTGGATCGCCGGCACCGCATAAACGCCGGTGGCCGCCGGGTCGCCGGGGCCGTTGGAGAGGAACACCCCGTCGGGCGCCAGCGCCAGGATCTGCTCGGCGGAGGCGGTGCCGGGCACCACCGTCACGCGGCAGCCGGCCGAGGCCAGCGAGCGCAGGATGTTGCGCTTGGCGCCGAAATCCACCGCCACGACATGGTATTTCGCCTCCGTCTGGCGGCCGAAACCCGCGGGCCAGGCCCAGCGCGTCTCGTCCCACGCGTAGGGGGCGGAACAGCAGACCTCGCGGGCGAGGTCCATGCCCTCCAGCCCCGGCCAGGCGCGGGCGCGCTCGACCAGCGCGGGAATGTCGAAACGTCCGTCGGCGGGAAAGGCGATCAGCCCGTTGGGGGCGCCGCCGTCGCGGATGCGGGTGGTCAGCGCGCGGGTGTCCACCCCGGCGATGCCGGGAATGCCCTTCTCCGCCAGCCAGGCCGCCAGGTTCTCGTGGGCGCGCCAGTTGGCCGGCTCGGTGACGTCCTGCTTGACCACCAGCCCGCGGCAGGCCACGCGCGGGGCCTCGATGTCCTCGGCATTGGTGCCGACGTTGCCGATGTGGGGGAAGGTGAAGGTGATGATCTGCCCGGCATAGGAGGGGTCGGTCAGCGTCTCCTGGTAGCCGGTCATGGCGGTGTTGAAGCACACCTCGGCGGGCGTGCCCTCCCCGGTGGCGCCGAAGCCGCGGCCCCAGAAGAGAGTGCCGTCGCCCAGCACCAGACAGGCCGTGGCGCCGGGAGGCGGCAGGAAAGGTTCGGGCATGGGAGCATTCTCCGCGGGCCGGGCCGCAGCGCCGGCGATCTCTTCGAGGGCGAGGCCGGTGGCCCCGATCAGCGCCGGCCAGTGACGGGCGGGAATCGCCTTGGCCTGGCGCCACTTGCGCACCGCCTCGGTGCCGACGCCCAGCAGCCTCGCGGCCGCCTCGGCGCCTCCCAGACGGTCAATGATGTCATCAACGCTTGCCATGGGAAGACCATATGGGAAGTTTTTTCCCACAACAAGAGCCCCTCCCCACCGTGGGAAATTACCTCCCATTCCGGCCGCGCCGGGCGAAGGGAAGGAAGGACCAAGGATAAGGGAAGGAAGTCTTCTTTTCCTGAAGGAAAAGAAGCAAAAGGACTTTATTCTT
>CALNAL010000278.1 GCA_937874445.1 uncultured Acetobacteraceae bacterium
CGTGGTGGCCGGCATGCTGCTCGGGCGGCTGGTGGCGGGCGAGCGGGAGGAGCCCTGCTGCCGGGTGCGGCTGGCGGGGCCGGCGGACGACGTGGCGGCCGCGGCCCGGCGGCTGGCCGGGGCGCTGCCGGCGCGGGCGGCCACGACGGCGCTGGCCGCGGAGGCGCTGGCCCTTGCCGGTGCCGTCCTGCCGGAGCCGTCCGCCCAGGTCGAAATGGCCGAGGATGCGGCGGAACCCACCGTGGGGGCGGCCTTCGCGCGGCTGTTCGCCACCCTGGCCGCCACCCTGGTGCGGCTTGCCCCGGCCGTGAGCCCGCAGGACGAGGAACCGGTGCACCAGATGCGCGTCGCGGTGCGGCGGCTGCGCTCGGCGCTGCGCGTCTTCCACCGGGCGGTGGGAGGGGCGGCGCTGGCGGAGGCCGACGGCCGGCTGCGCGCCCTGGCCCGGCTGCTGGCCCCGGCGCGCGCGTGGGACGTCTTTCTCGGCACCACCGGCCAGGCTCTGGTGGCGGCGCTGCCCGACAGCCCGGAGGTGGCGCGCCTGCTCGCGAAGGCCGAGCACCGGCGCCGGCGGATCTATGCGGCGTTGCAGGCCCGTCTGGCGGAACCGGATTTTCGCCTCCTCGGGGTGGATCTGGCGGTGCTGGCGGCGCAGCAGCCCTGGAACGCGCCCGGGGAGGAGGCCGAGGCGCGGCTGGCCCGGCCGGTACGCGCCTTCGCCCGCCATGTGCTCTCGCGGCGCCTGCACCCCCTGGAGGCGGCGGGGCGGGACCTCGCCGGCCGGCCGGCGGCCGAACTGCACGCGCTGCGCCTCGGCATCAAGCGGTTCCGCTACGCCGCGGAGTTCTTCGCCCCGCTTTTCCCCGGCCGGGAGGCGCGGCGGATGCTGCGGCGCCTGGCCGAGATGCAGGAGGCGCTCGGCCGGCTGCAGGACGGGGCGAGCAACGCGGCGCTGCTGGCCGAGCTGAAGCTGGGGGATGGCTATGCCGGCGGGCTGGTGGCCGGCCTGACGGCGGCGGAGGCGCCGCGGCTGCGCCGGGACATCGTCCACGCCTGGCGGCGCCTGCACCGGATCGCGCCGTTCTGGCGGGAGTAGCGCACGCCCCTCATCGGGGGCGCCGGGGGGGCAAGCGCGGAAATTTGCACAAAAGGGCGGGGATTTGTTGCGCGGGCGGCGTTGCGCTGCCGGGGTTTCTTCCCCAATTTGGCAAAAGCAAGACGACAGGTGCCACCGGTTTGGCCGGTACGGCGCCAGACAAATCGACGCCTTCGGGCCGTCGACAAGCAGAGGGAAACGAGAATGAGCGGCAGCAGCACAGGCGGATCCTTGACGGTTTCACTCGAGGGGGGAAGGACGGCCACCCTGCCGCTGCAGGACGGCACCATCGGCCCGCAGGTGGCCGACATCCGCAAACTCCACGACCAGCTTGGCGTGTTCACCTACGACCCGGGCTACGGCAACACCGCCTCCTGCCTGAGCCGGATCACCTACATCGACGGCGACAAGGGGGTGCTGCTCTATCGCGGCTATCCCATCGAGCAGCTGGCCGAGAAATCCACCTTCCTGGAGGTGGCCTACCTGCTGCTCAACGGCGAGCTGCCCAATGCCGAGCAGAAGCAGGACTTCGAGCACGGGGTGCTGCACCACAACATGGTGCATGAGCAGATCCGCAGCTTCTACAACGGGTTCCGCCGCGACGCGCACCCGATGGCGGTGATCTGCAGCGTGGTGGGAGCGATGTCGGCCTTCTATTCCGACAGCCTCGACATCACCAATCCCGAGCACCGGCGCATCGCCGCCTTCCGCCTGATCGCCAAGCTGCCGACCATCGCCGCGTGGGCCTACAAGTACTCGGTCGGTGAGCCGTTCATGTACCCCCGCAACGATCTCGGCTATGCCGAGAACTTCCTGCACATGATGTATTCGGTGCCGCCGGAGGCCTACCGGATCAACCCGGTGCTGGCCCGCGCCTTCGACCGCATCCTCATCCTGCACGCCGACCACGAGCAGAACGCCTCGACCTCCACGGTGCGGCTGGCCGGATCGACGGGGGTGAACCCCTTCGTCTGCGTGTCCGCCGGCATCGCCAGCCTGTGGGGCCCGGCCCATGGCGGGGCCAACGAGGCGGTGCTGAAGATGCTCACCCAGATCGGCAGCGTCGCCAACATCAAGGACTTCATCGCCAAGGTGAAGGACAAGAACTCCGGTGTGCGCCTGATGGGCTTCGGCCACCGGGTCTACAAGAACTACGACCCGCGCGCGAAGATCATGCAGAAGACCTGCTACGAGGTTCTCCAGGAACTCGGCATCAAGGACGACCCCCTGCTGGATCTCGCCATGGAGCTGGAAAAGATCGCCCTTGAGGACGACTATTTCGTCTCCCGCAAGCTCTATCCGAACGTGGATTTCTATTCGGGCATCATCCTCAAGGCGATGGGCTTCCCCACCTCGATGTTCACCGTGCTGTTCGCCATGGCGCGCACGGTGGGCTGGTTCGCCCAGTGGAAGGAGCAGGTGGAGGACCCGGCGCAGCGCATCGGGCGGCCGCGCCAGCTCTACATCGGCGCGCCGCGGCGCGACTACGTGCCGCTCGATCAGCGCGGCTGAATCCGCCGGCCCTCCGGGGCCGCGAAACGCCTCGTTCACAGGGTTCCGGCCTGGCCCGGCGGAGATATCCGCCGGGCCAGGTGTGTGAGGGGAGCGCGGCCCCGATCGGGCAAACGATCGCCCGGACGCCCGGAATCCGGGCTTCGAGGCCGGCCCGGCGGGGGCGTGCGCGAAATCGGCGTTGCACCGCCGTCCTGTCCGGCGTGACGGGCGGCGGGGGTGGAAATTTCACAGGGGGGCTGAAGAATATCGGCCAACCTATTCTTCTGGATGACAACCGGTGTGTGAATCATTCTCCCGCCCGGCCGTCGTGACGGGAATAATCGCGGGGCATTAACGAGGCCAGAACGATCTTTTTTCGCCAAAGGAACGATGATGTTTTCTGCGGCGGAATTTTTGCGCCACCTGGTTGAAACACAATTTGTTATTCGCCGGGGAGTTGTTCTAGCATATCCATGTAGGCGGTCGCCGTGAGACGATCCCCAGGAGGCTTCGATATGCAGATGGTCCACTCTCTGGATGCCCTGGTGCGTGTGCGTCTTCGTGAATGGCCCCAGCACCCGCCCGGGTTGGGTGTAGGGCGCCATGGAGAGGGGTGGCTGCGCGGAAGACCCTCTGACCATTCGAGCAGCTGCCACCCTTTTCTCAAGCTGCCGGGGTCGGACCGACTGCGCACCCTGCCTGACGGGTTGTGGCTGAATTTCGGCGGCTCCCCCGAGGAGCCCTATGCCGACATCCTCGCCGTGGAGGCGTGCTCGTCGCTGCAGAACCTTCTCGACAAGCGCTCGCGCTTTGCCCCCTCGACGCACTCGATGCTGGCGGTCTGCCCGGTGCCGTGGCTGCTTGCCTCCGTCACCGAGGGCGACCCGACCCCGCGCTGGCGGGCCACCGGCGTGCTGCGCGCCGAGCCGACGCAGGCCCTCAACCTGCCGGTGCGCGACATCCGCGTGCTCTACGCGCTCAAGCAGGCCCAGTACAAGGGGTTCGCCGAGACGCAGATCCCCCATCCTCACGAGTATTTCGTGCCGATGGAGGCGCTGGTCGCCAAGCAGGCCCCCGAGGACCCGCGCATGCAGGCCCTCCTCTCGCGGGCCTGCGCCCAGGCCAATTTCCTCTGAGCTAGGCTGGGCAGGGAAGGTCTTCTTTTCCTGAAGGAAAAGAAGCAAAAGGACTTTTATTCATTTGGCTCCGCGTTCGACACAGGCGCGGAGCCAAATGAACAAAGCTTTCCTGGTTCTCCTTTCTCGAAAGGAGAACACCTTTCCTTGTCTGGCCGGCGGCGTCAGGCGCCGGGTCTGTCCCCGGGGGGCAGGGCGATCCCGGCCGCGGCCATGGCCTGGCGGGCGAGGTCGGGGCGATCGGTGCACAGCCCGTCGGCGCCCCAGGCGATCAGCCGGGCCATCTCCGCGGGGTCGTTGACCGTCCAGGGAATCACGCGCAGGCCGAGCCGGTGCGCCTCGGCGACATCGGCGCGCGTCAGGCCGCCGCGGAAAGGCGCCCAAGTCGTGCGCGGGGCGCCGGCCGCCTCGGCCGCCACCGCCGCGGCGATGGAACCGCCGTGGGCGGCGAGGTCGCGCCCGCCCCACCACAGCGCCGAGGCTGCCACCGTCTTGGGCTCGGTGAGCAGGGTGATCGGCAGCTCCGGCCGCAGCGCCCGCGCCGCCCGCACCGCCCGCCAGTCGAAGGAGCGGATGTCGAGCCGCCCGAGTCCGGCGCCTTTTTCGGCGATCTCCAGGGCCAGCTCGGCCATGCGCTGCGGCGAGACCGTCGCCTCGGGCCGGTCGGGCAGGGTTTTCAGCTCGACGTCGAGGCGGACCCCCTCGGTCGCGGCGAACACCGTGGCCAGGGTGGGAATGCGCACCCCGTCGGCGCCCTGCTGGCTGGCGTGGGTGGCGGCGTAGTCGCTGCCCGGGCGCAGCCGGCCGATGTCGTAGCGCTCCAGCTCGGCCAGGGTGAGGTCGTGGATCAGCGGGCCGGAGCCCTCCAGCCAGGCGCCGTCGGGGCCGCGCACCAGCTCGCCGCCCAGCGCCACGTCGTGGAACACCACGGCGGCGCCGTCGGCCGTCACCGCCACGTCGAGCTCCATGGCATCCACCCCGAGCGCGCGCGTGGCCCGAAAGCCCTCCAGCGAATTCTCCGGGAAGAGCCCGCGCGCCCCGCGGTGGCCCTGCAGCTCGAATTTCATCGCCGCCTCCTTCTGTGCCGTGCCGGCGCAAGCAGGCCGCGCGCACGCGCTGCCGTCAAGGGAAGGCATCTTTTTCCTGAAGGAAAAAGAAGCAAAAAGGACTTTTGTTCCTTTGGCTCCGCGTCTGACCCAGGCGCGGAGCCCTTATAGGATAAAGCTTTCCTGGTTCTCCTTTCCCGAAAGGAGAACACCTTCCTTGTCTTGCTGCGGTGTGCCGCGTGGCATGCGCGCCTCCCCGGCTCGCGAGGCTCTTGCCATTGCGGGCGGTGGGGGGCTAAGCCCTGGCCCTTCCCCGGCCCCACAGCTGATCCTCCATAGCCAACCAAGGTTTTCCCATCCATGTTCTCCCGGTTGCTCGGCTTCATGTCGGCCGACATGGCCATCGACCTCGGCACCGCGAATACCCTCGTCTATGTCAAGGGTAAGGGCATCGTGCTCGCCGAGCCGTCGGTCGTTGCCATCACCGAGACCCGCGGCAAGAAGCAGGTCCTGGCGGTGGGCGAGGAGGCCAAGCAGATGCTCGGCCGCACGCCGGGCAACATCCAGGCGATCCGCCCGATGCGTGACGGCGTCATCGCCGACTTCGAGGTGGCGGAGGAAATGATCAAGCATTTCATCCGCAAGGTGCACAACCGCCGCGGCTTCGCCTCGCCGCAGATCATCGTCTGCGTGCCCTCCGGCTCCACCGCCGTGGAGCGCCGCGCCATCCAGGAGAGTGCCGAGAGCGCCGGCGCGCGCCGCGTGCAGCTCATCGAGGAGCCGATGGCCGCGGCGATCGGCGCCGGCCTGCCCGTCACCGAGCCCGCCGGCTCGATGGTGGTGGACATCGGCGGCGGCACCACCGAGGTGGCGGTCATCTCGCTCGGCGGCATCGTCTATGCCCGCTCGGTGCGCGTGGGCGGCGACAAGATGGACGAGGCGATCATCTCCTACATCCGCCGCAACCATAACCTGCTCATCGGCGAGAGCAGCGCCGAGCGCATCAAGCTCGACATCGGCGCCGCCTCCCCCCCCTACGAGGACGACGAGGGCCCGATCCGCGAGGTGCGCGGGCGCGACCTGATGAACGGCGTCCCCCGCGAGGTGATGGTCAGCCAGCGGGCCATCGCCGAGAGCCTGATGGAGCCGGTCAGCCAGATCGTCGAGGCGGTCAAGGTCGCGCTGGAGAACACCCCCCCCGAGCTTGCCGCCGATATTGTCGATCGTGGCATCGTGCTCACCGGCGGCGGGGCGCTGCTCGAGCGTCTCGACCAGGTGCTGCGCGATTCCACCGGCCTGCCCGTGGTGGTGGGCGAGGAGCCGCTACAGTGCGTGGTGCTCGGCACCGGACGCGCGCTGGAGGACCCCAAGCACCTCTCCAACGTGCTCACCTCGATGTATTGAGGCGGCGTTCAATAACTTTTGGCCATCCGCCGCGTGCGGGTGGCGCCGCGGCCGTGTCCCCTCTACCTTGAGGGGATGGTCCGTCTGACTGTTGGTCACATGACTGGCGGGGGGCAGGGGTGATCCGGCTGTCGATCCCCGTGCGCCAGGCGCTCGCCCGGCTGACTCTGCCGGTGCTGATCGTCGTGGCGTTCGGCCTGATGCTGCTCGGCAAGGTCGATGCGGTGGTGGCCGAGCGCGCCCGCATGACCCTGGCCGACGTGATGTCGCCGATCTACGGCGTGTTCGCCGGCCCCACCGAGCGGCTGCACGAGTTCGGCGAGAGCGTCTCGCGCCTGTTCACCCTGGCCTCCGACAACGCCCGGCTGCGCGAGGAGAACGAGCAGCTGCGCAAGTGGCAGGCCATCGCGCTGGCGCTCGACGCCGAGAACGCCTCGCTGAAGGCCAACCTGCGCTGGATCCCCGACCCCGCCCCCTCCTACGTCACCGCCCGCGCGGTGGCCGACGCCGGCGGGGTCTACGCCCGCGCCGTGCTGGTGGCCGTGGGTCCCAACCACGGCATCACCCGCGGGCAGATCGTGCTCGATGCCTCCGGCCTGGTCGGGCGCGTCACCGAGGTGGGGGCGCGCAGCGTGCGCGTGCTGCTGATCACCGACATCAACTCCCGCGTGCCCGTGGTGCTGGAGAACAGCCGGGCGCGCGCTATTGCGATGGGCACCAACGGGCCGCGTCCGCGCCTGGCCTACTGGCCCTCGGGCACGCCGCCGGTGGAGGGCGAGCGCGTCGTGACCTCCGCCGAGGCCGGCGCCTTTCCCGCCGGGCTGCCGGTGGGCAGCGTCCACTACAATGCCCAGAAGGTGCCCGAGATCGAGCCCACCGCCCATCTCGACCGCCTCGACGTGGTGCGCATCTTCGACTACGGCCTGACCGTGCCCCTGCCCCCCGAGGCGGGCCTCGCCCGTCCGGTGGACTCCAGGAGCCGCAAGTGAGGGGGCCATGAACGAACGCACCCCCGGCATCCGCCCGCGTCCCTCCCTCGGCCGCCGGCTCGACATCGCCTTCCGCGTCTCCTTCCCGGCGGTGAGCACGGCCCTCGCGCTGCTTTTCACCGCCGCTCCCCTGCGCCTGCCCGGCCAGTCCGAGCTGCAGGGGGCGCTGGCCCTCGGCATGGTGTTCTTCTGGTCGCTCCACCGCCCGGAATCGATGCCGCCGCTGGCCGTCTTCGCCCTCGGCCTGCTCGCCGACCTGCTGGATTTCGGGCCCGTGGGCGTGCAGGTGCTGGTGCTGCTCATCGCCCACGGCCTGGCCTTCTCCTGGCGCCTCGCCCTGCCGCGCCACGGCTTCGTGGGCGTGTGGATGGCCTTTCTCGCCGTCGCGGTCGGCGCCGCCGCGCTGCAATGGGGCCTCACCGCCCTGCTCGCCTGGCAGATCCTGCCCGCCGCGCCCGCCCTGTTCCAGGCGACCCTTTCCGCCGGGCTCTACCCGCTGCTCGCCCTGCCTCTCGCGCGTGCCCAGGCCACCCTCGCCGAGCCGGATCAGGCATGAGCGCGCGAGGGCGCCAGGGGCGGGGAGCCTGCCGATGATCCGCCGGGGCGAGGGCAAGCGGAACCTGGTCTTCACCCGCCGCGCGCTGCTGGTGGCGG
>CALNAL010000279.1 GCA_937874445.1 uncultured Acetobacteraceae bacterium
GGGGGGGGGGGGTGGGGGGGGGGGCGGGGGGGGTAGGGGCGCGCGGCGGCGACGGCGGGCTGGTCGGCCGCCTCGAAGGCGGGGCGGGCGCCCTGGACGCGCGCGGCGGTGAGGTACTGGCGCAGGGTGTCGAGGGTCGCGGTCTGATAGTTCTTGAGGGCGAAGACCATCATCGTGCCTTCACGTCGTAGGGGGTCTGCTTGAAGACGATGCCGAGGTCCTTGAGGCGAGCGGGGCCGATGCGGCTGGCCTCGCCGTAGATGACGCGGGGGCCGTCATGGGGGGGCAGGGCGGCCAGGACCCGGGCGGTGAGGACATTGCCGCCGGCCGGGCGCTTGTCGCCGAGGATGCCGTTGTAGAGGAGATAGAAGGCGGTGCCGGCGTGGACGCCGAGCAGGGGCTGGCGGGGCTTGCGGTGCAGGGCGGTGCGCGTCTCGGAGAACCAGACATGGGCGGCGAGGTCGGCGAAGCGGATATCCGGATTGATGCGTCCCTCGGCGTCGAAGATGGGCGCGCCGAGGCGGAAGAAGCGGAATCCGCCGCCGCCCTGCCAGGCCACGGCCTGGGAGATGCCGCCCTGCTCGCCTTCGATGACCTTGCGCAGGCGCGGCACGCAATGGGTGACGGCATGCTCGCCCATTTCGATGCCGATGTAGCGCCGGCCCATCTTGTGCGCGACCGCCGCCGTGGTGCCGGAGCCGAGGAAGGAGTCCAGGACGAGATCGCCGGGGTTGGTGGCGATGTGCAGGATGCGCTGAATTAGGCGTTCGGGTTTGGGTGTAGAAAAGGCAGCATCATTTCCAAAGAGTTGCTGGCTTTCTCTTTTCGCTTCCTGGGAGTGACCTACCTCAGAATGTGTCCACCAGGTCCAAGGGACCATCCCGGGCATTTCAGAAAGAAAACGTTTGATAGAAGGTGCTCCGTCCCCGTCAGGGCCATAATACATTTTGCTTTCTCGGGTAGCCTTATCGAAGCCATCTTTCGTAACGCGCCAACATCTGCCACCTGGTGGCTCTACAACTCGCCCAGAAGGGAGAGAAATTTTGTACATTTGGTTGGGACGAAATCCTGGGGCCGTGAAATTATCAGCTTTCCATGGGCCTCTGGGGTCGTTGTCTGGATTTTTAAATTGTTTTGTTTGTGCTTCTGTAAGAGGAAGAAGATTTCTATTCATTTTAAATGATTGAGTATCGTTGGCATAGCATAAAATATATTCGTGAGCGTCACTTATGGCGACACGTGCATCCGGCGCATATCGTTTTTGCCATATGTTTGTGGTAATAAAATTATTTCTTCCGAATATCTCATCGCATATAATTCTTAAGTATGCATGTTCGTCTTCGTCTATTGATATCCAAAGAGAACCGGTCGATGACATTAAATCTTTGATAAGTTGAAGTCTGGGGGCCATCATCCCAAGCCATTCGCTGTGCTTGAGATTGTCGTCATAGTGCTCGAACGCTGATTGTGTATTATACGGCGGGTCGATATAGATGCACTTCACCCGGCCGGCATAGAAGGGCAGCAGCGCCTTCAGGGCTTCGAGGTTGTCGCCCTGGATCAGCATGTTGGGCGTATCCGGGTCCCCGGCGCTCTGGGCATCGTCCGCCTGCAACAGGCGATAGGGCACGGATTCGGCGGCGGTGACGTGCTTGTCGCGGTCCAGCCAATTCAGAATGGGCATAATTTTCCCTGCAATCCCGTCCGGCGCCCGCCAGGGAAAGCCTGGCCGAGGCGGCAGGAATTCGGCCTTCCCGCCGCGCGGTGACGCTAGGCAAGCCTCGGAGGTGGGTCAAGGCGAGGGCGGGCCGCGGCCGGGCAGGCCGCAACCGGCCGGGCGGGCCTCCGCCGGGGGAGGCACCCTGCGTCGGCGCTGTCAGGTCCGGGATGTCGGGATGTGGTGGCCGGGGAAGCTGGTGGAGGGGGTTGGATTCGAACCAACGTAGGCGTGCGCCAACGGATTTACAGTCCGTCCCCTTTAGCCACTCGGGCACCCCTCCGCGCAGGCGCCGCGAATAACGCCATCCCGGCCGCGTTGTCAACGCGGGGCGCGCGCCCCTGCCGGGGAAAGAGGAGCGCCGGGGAAAAGAGGGCAGAAAGTGAGGGCGCGGCGAGGCAATGGTTTGTCGCCCCCGGCGGGGCAGGCTATAGGACATCGCATGAAACCACCGCATCAGAACCGGCCGGGCGGTCGCTCCAGCGGCGGGCCCCGGCGTCCCGGCGGCCCCTTCGGCGGCCGCGGCGACAAGCAGGGCCGCGGCCCAGAGCGTCCCTATCAGGAGCGCCCTTATCAGGAGCGCCCCCGTTCCGAGCGCCCCCATCAGGACCGCCCCTATCAGGAGGGCGACCGTCCGGGCCGGAGCCGCCCCGAGCATGACCGTTTCGACCAGGAGCGCTCCGAGCGCTTCGGCAGCGGCCGGCCGGCGCGTGCCAACGGGCCTCACGCCAAGGGGCCCTACGCCAAGGGACCTTACGCCAAGGGGCCCCATGCCAACGGACCCCGTCCCAACGGGCCCTACACGGGCGGTCCCCACGCGCCGCGTTCGCGCGCGCCAGAATCTCGCTTTCAGGAGTCCCGTTTCCAGGAGTCCCGCTTCCAGGAGGGGGGCCGCGAGGAGCGGCGGAACCGCCCGGTGCGGGGCGAGCGGGAGTTTCCCGCCCGCGCGCGTTCCGAGGGGCCGGCGCCAGGGCGCTTCGAGGCCCGCCCCGAGGGGCACCGCTTCGTCGCCCGCCGCCCCGAGAGGGACGTGCCGGAGAGGGAAGCGGAAAGGCGCGAGGAGCGTCCGCTCCGCCGCGAGGAGCCGCGGGCGCCGCACCTTCCCGAGGCGCCGCATGGCTCGCTCTGGCTCTACGGGCTGCACGCGGTGGCCGCGGCGCTGGCCAATCCGGCCCGCCGGCTGCGTCGCCTGCTGCTGACCGAGGAGGCCGAGGCCTCCCTGCAGGGGCGGCTCGCGCAACCCTGGCCGCTGCCCGTCGAGCACGTCGAGCGCGGCCGGCTGGAGCATCTGCTCGGCCGCGACGTGGTGCATCAGGGGGCCGCCCTGCTGGTCGATCCGCTCACCCCGCCCCCGCTCGCCCAGGCGCTGGAGCGCGGCGGGCCGGTGCTGGTGCTCGATCAGGTCAGCGATCCGCGCAACGTCGGCGCCATCCTGCGCTCGGCGCAGGCGTTCGGCGCCGCCGCGGTGATCGTGCAGGAGCGCAATGCCCCCGACGAAACCGGAGCCCTGGCCAAGGCCGCCTCCGGGGCGCTGGAGAAGGTGCCGCTGCTGCGCGCCGTCAACCTCGCGCGCACGCTGGTCGCGCTGCGGGCCGCCGGCTGCTGGGTGGTGGGGCTCGATGCCGGTGGCGGTACGCTCTCCGGCCCTGCCTTCGCCGGGCGCCGCGTGGCGCTGGTGCTGGGCAGCGAGGGCGAGGGGCTGCGGCGCCTCACCCGCGAGACCTGCGACGAGATCGTCGGCATCGCCATGCCCGGAGCAGACGTGAAGGGTGCAGACGTGAAGGGCGCGGACGTGACGGGCGGGGCGGGGCTCGACAGCCTCAACGTCTCGGCGGCCGCCGCGGTGGCGCTCTATGAACTCGGCAGAGCGGGGACGGAAAGGCAAAGTTAACCCTGCCGGGGCAGGATCGTCGTTACCGCGCGACAGGCTCCGCGGTGCTATCCGCCAAAACGGCGCCACGGATCAAGGTGTCATGCTCCAAGAGAGGACCATGCTCCAGGATTGGTGCCTGCTGTCGGATGAACAGCAGATCGCACTATCGCGCCAGGCTCTCAGCCAGGCCCTGCGGAGCGTCGTCGTGCAGGCGGAATGCCTGGCCTATGCTATCGAGACCGGCGATCTGGACGATCGCGGCGGCCCCGAGGCGTTGCGGCTGTTTGCCCAGCTGGTGCGCCAGGCCGGGCGCGCGGAAGAGGCGGGCGGCCACGCCTGAACGTCGCCGCCGCGCCTCCCTCCGGCCTGCTCTCAGCCGTTAGCCATTGTTGGTGGAATCGCCGTTGCCCGAGCCCGCGTGGCTGAGGTCGATGGCCACGAAGGCCGTCTGCCCGTCCCGCAGAATGCGCAGGGCCACCGCGTGGTCGGCGCGGGCCTCGGTGCGGATCGCGTTGGCGGCCTCGGGCGCGGAGGACACCTTGGCATCGCCCACGCCCACCACCACGTCGCCCGCGCGGACGCCGGCCTGGGCCGCTGGCGAATCCGGACGCACCTGGGCCACCACCGCGCCATGGACGTGCGAGGGCAGATCCAGCCGCGAGCGCACCTGCGGGGTGATCGGCGCCAGGGCGATGCCCACGCTCGGCTGGTCCGCGTTCGTGCCGCCGCCGGTGGAGGCGACATCGTCGTTCTTCAGGGTGCCGAGCGTCACCGAGACGGTCTGGCTCTTGCCGTTGCGCAGCAGGGTGAGGTCGGCCTTGCTGTCCGGCTTGGCCGCGGCCACCGCCATCGCGAGGTCGTGCGGGTTGCCGATCGGCTTGCCCGCCAGGCCGCGGATGACATCGCCCGCCTCGATCCCGGCCTTGGCGGCGGGGCTGTCGGATTCCACCTGCGCCACCAGGGCGCCGGCCTCCTTGGCGTTGCTCGACTTGCCGTCGGCCTGCGGCAGATGCAGCGCCTTGGCCATCGCCGCGGTCACCGGCTGGGTTTCCACCCCGAGGAAGCCGCGCGTGACGGTGCCGTGGGCGACCAGATCGGCCACCACCTGGCGGACCATGTCGGAGGGGATGGCGAAGCCGATGCCGACGCTGCCGTCGTTGGGCGAGAGGATGGCGGCGTTCACGCCCACCACCCGGCCGTCCTGGGTGAACAGCGGGCCGCCGGAGTTGCCGTGGTTGATCGGCGCGTCGATCTGGATGAAGTCGTCATAGGGGCCGGCGCCGATGTCGCGCCCGCTGGCCGAGACGATGCCGGCCGTCACCGAGCCGCCCAGGCCGAAGGGGTTGCCCACCGCCACCACCCATTCGCCCGGGCGCACCTTGGCCGAGTCGCCAAGCTCGATGTAGGGCAGCGGGTGGCCGGCCTGCACCTTCAGCACCGCGATATCGGTGCGCGCGTCGCGCCCGACGATGCGGGCGGGCAGGTTGGTGCCGTCGGAGAGGGTGACGCTGACCGAGCGGGCGTGCTCGACCACGTGGTTGTTGGTGACGATGGTGCCCTGGGCGTCGATGAGAAAGCCCGAGCCCTTGGCCTCCACCGCCTGCGGCCGGTCGGGGCGCATCAGGCCGAAGGGGGTGAGCACCGCGTCGCCGGAGTCGTTCTGCGGCTTCAGCTCGGTGGTGATGGAGACCACCGCCGGACGGACGCGCGCGACCAGGTCGGCGAAGTCGGGCAGGGTGCGGGCCGGGGCGGTCGGGGCGATCTGGGCGACGGTCTGGACCGCGGCGGGCGGCTGGGCGGGCGTGGTGGCGGCTTCCGCCAGCGCGCCGAGCCCGAGGCCGCTGAGCATGGTGCCGGCCAGCAGCGCCGCGGCCAGGCTGCGCCGCAGGCGGGGGGTGAGGGAGGAAAAAACGAAACGGGACATGGCACTCTCCACAGCATTGGGGGTCACGGGGACACCGGCCCGCAGGTCGGGCATCCATGGAGCCAAGTGTGGGGAGTCCCGCCTGTTCATCTCAATTTCGAGCGGGTGAAGGATGGTTCAGAATCGAACCGGTTCTGTCGCGCGGGTGAACGTTTCTTCAGGTCGTGATGTTGTGGCGAGGCAGGCAGGCAGGTGTTCTTCTTGCGAGCAAGAAGAACCAGGAAAGCTTTTTCCGTTAAGGATTCCGCGCCCGGGTCCGCCATGGAGCCAAAGGGGAAAAGTCCTTTTTTGCTTCTTTTTCCTTCAGGAAAAAGAAGTCTTCCCTTCCTTCCCGTCCCGGCCGAAAAATCCGCAGAGGCCGCGGCCCGGCGCCGGCGCGGCTGTTCAAGCCGGTCCCATCTGCGCTACACGAAGGCGCAAGGCGGCCGCCGGGCTGGGGTGGCAGAGCGGTTGAATGCACCGGATTTGTAATCCGGCTGGGTAACCACACGCAGGTTCGAATCCTGTCCCCAGCATTCCCCCCCGGAGACCGGGGGGGGAGCCGGTTTCAGCCGGCCATCTTCTTGAGGTCGGGGAACGGGCGGACCGGGTCGGAGCCGTCCCAGCCCTCGGCGGCCTCGCGGATCATGCGGAACATCGTGCCCTTGGGGCCGAGCACCTCGGAGAGTTCCACCACCGTGCCGGGGTGGCCTTCCGTGCCGAAATAGACGTAGCGGCCGTTGCGGCCCACCTCGCCCTGCATCACCACCTTGAAACCCTGCTTGGTCAGGCGCGCGAGGTCGGCCTCGAAGGTGGTGGTCCAATAGGCGACGTGCTGGGCGCCCTCGTGGCCGGAGAGCAGGAAGTCGCGATAGATCGAGGGGGCGTCGTTGCGCGGCTGGATGAGTTCGATCTGCACCGGTCCGGAGTTGGCCAGCGCCACCGAGGTCTGCACCGCCGAGGGCTTGCCGAGGTAGCTGAACTTCTCCACCGGCACGCTCGGCGCATAGAACCAGG
Organism: uncultured Acetobacteraceae bacterium; assembly: GCA_937874445.1. Classification (GTDB taxonomy): domain Bacteria; phylum Pseudomonadota; class Alphaproteobacteria; order Acetobacterales; family Acetobacteraceae; genus Rhodovastum. The sequence continues at coordinate 6,511 of CALNAL010000279.1, forward strand.
GGCCGACCCCGAGCACCTTGGACCAGTGGGCCATGGCGGCCTCGATATCCTTCACGACGTAGCCGATCTGGCGGATCTCACCGAAGAATCTGCTCATGGGGCGTAACCTTTCCTCTCAGCCTTTCGGACATACAGAACATCTGTGGACAGGGAACATAACATCGAATATGTTATCAGCCCAGATGAGAATGTGGTTTCCAGGGAGAACGTCAAAATGAGCGCGATCGGACGGCGAGGGCTCATGGGGGCGGCGGCCGGGCTGTCGCTGCTGGCCATGCCCGCGGTACAGACCAAGGCCGCCAAGAAGTACATCTACAAATACGGCAACAACCTGCCGTTGTCGCATCCCCTCAACATCCGCTCCCACGAGGCGGCCGAGCGGATCAAGCAGAAGTCCAACGGCGAGCTTGAGATTCGCATCTTCCCCAACAACCAGCTGGGCGGCGATACCGACATGCTCAGCCAGGTCCGTTCCGGGGCGCTCGATTTCTTCACCCCCTCGGCGCTGGTGATCGCGACCCTGGTTCCGGTCGCGCCGATCAACGCGGTGGGGTTCGCCTTCCCCAGCTACAAGGAAGTGTGGGCCGCCATGGACGGCGATCTCGGCGGCTTCATCCGCGGCGAGATCGAGAAGGTCGGCCTGCACATGCTGGAGAAGGTGTGGGACAACGGCTTCCGCCAGATGACCTGCGGCAGCAAGCCGATCAACAGCCCCGACGACATGAAGGGCCTGAAGATCCGCGTGCCGGTTTCCCCGCTGGCCATCAGCCTCTTCGAGGGGCTTTCCGCCTCGCCGACCTCGCTGCAGTTCTCCGAGGTCTACACCGCGTTGCAGACGCATGTGGTGGACGCCCAGGAGAACCCGCTGCCGATCGTGCAGACGGCCAAGCTCTTCGAGGTCCAGAAATACGCTTCGATCACGAATCATATGTGGGACGGCTACCTGTTCATTGCCTCGGGCAAGACCTGGTATCGCCTGCCCAAGGAGCTGCAGCAGCTGGCGGCCGACGAGCTCAACGCCTCCGGCATGCAGCAGCGCGCCGACATCGCGGCCTTGAACGATTCCGTGCAGGCGGATCTGCAGAAGCAGGGCATGACCTTCAACAAGCCCGATCCTGCCCCGTTCAAGGAGGCGCTGCGCAAGTCCGGCTTCTATGCGCAGTGGAAGGAGAAGTTCGGTGAGAAGCCCTGGAGCCTCCTCGAAAAATATGTCGGCAAGCTCGGCTGATCCGTCCGGCGCCGTCGCGGGCGCCCCCGGGGGGCGCGGGGGGGGGGGGGGGGGGGGGGGGGGGGGGGGGGGGCCGGGGGGGGGGGGGGGGG